>CAYUYG010000020.1:5763-12050 GCA_964449125.1 uncultured Coxiellaceae bacterium
ATCCAATCCATACCCTGATTTAATTTCAAGGGTAGTAACGCCTTCTGCCAATAAAGCACGCACCCGTGGCAAACTTTGTTGCAATAAACTGTCTTCGGTGGCGTCACGTGTTGCTAACACTGTCGAGCGAATACCGCCGCCCGCCTTTGCAATGGCCTCATACGTTGCGCCCTGCAGGCGCATTTCAAACTCATTGGCACGATTACCGCCATAAACCACATGGGTATGACAATCAATGAAACCCGGCGTGATACATTTATCTTGCACATCATAAATAATAGAGCTTGCTTCTGCGGGGATGGCAGGTAAATCCTGCATAGCACCGATCCAAGCAATTTTACCGTCTTTTACTGCAATAGCGGCGTGTTGTATTAATCCATAATCACCATCGCATCTTGCAATCGTTGCATTAATCCAAATCGCGTCCCACATTTTTTCTAGCATAAAAAATCATACCTGATTAGCTGACCCTTGCCATTATGAAACAACTCAAAGAGAATACAACAAAATATTAATAGGAGTCAGTGGATGAAATGGGCTGCTAATCGTTATGTTTCGCCCGATCTTACCTATTGGCAGGGAAGGGCCGATATTCCGCCCCATTCCTGTTTTTTTCAAGATATCCAATTACTCGATTTACATCACCCGGTTCCAGAGGGTTCACCTCTCAGCTTTGCTTTACTGGGTTTTTGTTCTGATGAAGGTATTACACGTAATTTAGGACGATCCGGTGCCATCGATGGGCCGGATGCCATTCGACAAGTATTAGCTAAATTTCCTATTCAACGACTGAATACGCGTGTTTATGATGCGGGCGATATTATTTATGAAGATGGCGATTTAGAAAATGCGCAAATTGCACTCGGCGAAGCCGTGGGCCAATTATTGCTGCATGACATCACGCCCATCATTTTAGGAGGCGGTCATGAAATGGCATGGGGTCATTATCAAGGGCTTGCTAAACATCATCCAAGCACCGATATAGGAATTATTAACTTTGATGCGCATTTCGATATGCGCCCGCTGTTGCCTGATAACAAAGGCAGCTCAGGGACGCCTTTTTTACAAATCGCTCAAGCACATGAAAAAAATAAACGCCATTTTGATTACAATTGCATTGGTATCCAGCGCGCAAGCAATATCCAGGCGTTATTTGATACCGCAAAAAAATACCATACCAAATTTATTTTAGCCGATGATTTACAGCTGGAAGACTACAAAAAAAGCAGCGATTTTGTCGAGCGAATATTGGAACGCAATCAATTAATTTATTTAAGCCTGTGCTTGGATGTGTTTGGCGCAGCTTATGCACCCGGTGTGAGTGCACCACAAGCCATGGGCGTTGCACCGTGGAAAATTTTGCCCTTGGTAAGACAGCTAGCAGAATCTGGCAAGGTGATCAGTTATGACGTTGCCGAACTCTCGCCTAAATATGATATCGACCAACGCACGGCGAAACTCGCTTCCCATTTTATTTATGAAATCATCCACCGTCATTTACCCGTAAAAGGATAGCATTGCATGCCAACTCCTGATCGTCATGATCTCGCCCGTGTTATTCATGCCGCGCACGGCACACGCCTGACGGCAAAAAGCTGGTTGACTGAAGCACCTTTACGCATGCTGATGAATAATCTTGATCCTGACGTTGCTGAAATTCCAAGTGATCTTGTTGTATACGGCGGCATTGGCCGTGCAGCACGGAATTGGGCCTGTTATGACAAAATTGTCGAGGCACTCACGCACTTGAACGACGATGAAACCTTACTCATTCAATCAGGCAAACCCGTTGGAATTTTTAAAACACATGCGGATGCGCCACGTGTATTAATCGCCAATTCCAATCTAGTGCCGCACTGGGCAACCTGGGATAAGTTTAACGAGCTGGATAAAAAAGGTTTGATGATGTACGGCCAGATGACGGCGGGTTCATGGATTTACATTGGGAGTCAGGGCATTGTCCAAGGCACATACGAAACGTTTGCTGAAGCAGGGCAACAACATTTTGGTGGCAACTTGCTTGGCAAATGGATTTTAACAGCGGGATTAGGAGGCATGGGCGGCGCACAGCCGCTTGCTGCGACCATGGCCGGTGCCTCTATGCTGGCTATCGAATGTGATCCTAAACGCATTAAACGGCGCCTAGAAACGGGTTATTTAGACAAGGAAGCCGACAATCTGGATGAGGCGCTCGCCATTATTCAAGAACATTGCGCGGCAAAAAAACCAGTTTCCGTTGCCCTATTGGCTAATGCTGCCGATATTTATCCTGAATTGGTAAAACGTGGTATTAAACCAGATTTGGTAACCGATCAAACTAGTGCGCACGATCCATTGAATGGTTACCTGCCGCAAGGAATGACCCTTGAGCAGGCTGCTGCGCTGCGTCAAACGGATCCGGCAAAGATCATAAAAGCCGCAAAACAATCCATGGCCGTACAAGTTAAAGCCATGCTCGCCTTTCATCAACTGGGTATTCCCACCTTTGATTATGGCAATAATCTCCGCCAAATGGCGCAAGATATGGGTGTACAGGATGCATTTGCTTTTCCGGGATTTGTACCTGCTTATATCCGGCCATTATTTTGCCGTGGTGTGGGGCCGTTTCGCTGGGCAGCCTTGTCGGGTGATCCAGAAGATATTTATCGCACCGATGCAAAAGTTAAAGAATTGCTACCTGATGATGCACATCTACATCAATGGCTGGACATGGCGAAAAAACGGATTCCTTTTCAGGGTCTGCCAGCCAGAATTTGCTGGGTAGGTTTAGGGGACCGTGCGCGTTTAGGTCTCGCTTTTAATGAGATGGTAAAACGTGGTGAATTAAAAGCACCGATCGTCATTGGCCGTGATCACTTGGATTCCGGTTCAGTGGCAAGCCCGAATCGTGAAACAGAAAGCATGCAAGATGGTTCTGATGCCGTATCGGATTGGCCTTTACTCAATGCCTTATTAAATTGCGCAAGCGGGGCCACCTGGGTCAGTCTGCATCATGGCGGTGGTGTCGGCATGGGTTATTCGCAACATGCAGGCATGGTTATTGTAGCTGATGGCAGTGACGCAGCCGCAAAAAGATTGGAACGTGTACTGACAAATGATCCTGCCTCCGGGGTAATGCGACATGCAGACGCAGGTTACGACATTGCCATCCAATGTGCACGTGAAAAAGGATTGCAACTACCGATGGTCCCAACACTATAAAATGGATTACTATGAAATTTACCTTGCACCCTGGACAATTAAGCTTAGCGGATATTCGACATTTGCTTGATGAATCTGTCGAACTTGCCCTCGATAAAGATTGTCATAACGCCATTCAAGCGTCACAAGAAGTGATTACCAAAATTATCAAAGATGATAAAGTCGTCTATGGTATTAACACAGGCTTTGGCGCACTTGCCCATAAACGCATTGATGCCAATGATCTTGAAATCCTGCAGCGCAGTATTGTGCTTTCACACGCCGCAGGCACCGGTGACTTGCTCAGTGATCAAACTGTCCGACTGATACTCGCACTAAAAATAAATAGCCTAGCCCGTGGTTTTTCCGGCGTGCGCATGGAAACGATTGATGCACTGATACGTTTATTTAATGCCAAAGTTTATCCGTGTATTCCTGCACAAGGTTCAGTAGGTGCTTCAGGTGATCTTGCACCACTTGCTCACCTGAGTACGATTTTATTAGGAGTGGGTGAAGCACGCTTCCAGGGAAAAATTATTTCTGCTCAAGCCGCCTTGTCTAAAGTTGGCTTAAAGCCCCTTCATCTGGCACCAAAAGAAGGTCTCGCTCTATTAAATGGCACTCAAGTTTCAACTGCCATTGCCTTATTAGCTTTATTTGCTGCCGAAGAAGTATTTGCGACCGCACTTATCACTGGTGCCTTGTCACTGGATGCCGTACGAGGCAGCGATACGCCATTTGATGAGCGTATTCAATTAGTACGCGGACATGCCACCCAAATTACCACCGCTGCCTTATTACGCGAATTATTAACGGGCAGTGAAATTCGCAAATCGCATTTAACTTGTCATAAAGTGCAAGACCCTTATTCACTGCGCTGTATTCCACAAGTCATGGGTGCGTGTCTAACCCAAATACACAATACGAGCGCCATCCTATTGGTTGAAGCCAATGCAGTTTCTGACAATCCACTTATTTTTGCCGAACAAAACGAAATTCTTTCTGGCGGTAATTTTCATGCTGAACCCGTCGCCTTGGCAGCCGATGCCTTGGCGGTCAGTATTGCAGAAATTGGTGCTTTATCTGAACGACGTATCGCCTTGCTTATCGATCCCATTTTTAGTGGCTTACCGGCTTTTCTAGTGAATAATCCCGGTGTCAATTCAGGTTTTATGATTGCGCAAGTAACCGCTGCCGCCTTAGCGAGTGAAAATAAATCATTAGCCCATCCCGCAAGCGTTGATAGTTTACCAACCTCGGCTAATCAGGAAGATCATGTCAGCATGGCAACGTATGCAGCACGTCGTTTATTGCCAATGGCTGAGAACACTGCCTGCATCGTCGCCATTGAATTGCTGGCGGCATGTCAGGGAATTGATTTTCTGCAGCCCTTAAAAACATCGCCGCAATTAGAATTGGTTCATGCTCTACTCCGTCAGCATGTTACGTTCTATGCTGAAGACCGTTATTTCGCACCCGATATCGCTAAAGCCAAAATGCTGGTACAGAGTGGAAAAATTCGTGAACAGGCAGGATTAACTCTTTTTACCTAATACCTGTGCACTGAGCAAAGAAAGCTGGGCATATATTTAATTGATGCTGGCTATGTGTTCATTTTTTACTCAATCTTTTAGGCATGAAAATGACTTGCAAGCCCATGAAATATTGATATATCTCCTAGATTAATTCTTATTATTCAATACAGTAGCCAAATTGACCCTCTACTCCACTAAGCGTAAGGTAGAAGTAGATCAGCAAGGAAGTAAAACGAGGATGTGGTTCACAAGGATAATAAAAAAAAATTAGCAGGAGGTGTGTTATGACACAAGATCAACGTAAAGACAAAATGCCAATCGATAATAAAGACCTTAATAAAGATCGTTCGGGATTAGATAAAAACCGTACTGGACAAGCCGGCGTTCAAGATAAATTCCGTGATAAAACGAGTCAAACTGGTCACGGTGGCCAAGGTGCGGCAGGAAGCTCCAGCACGACGACAGGCAGAAAATAACCTCAAGAGGATGCCATCATGTTGTCATGGGTCTTAACATTTTTAGTTCTCGCAATCATTGCTGGTTTATTAGGGTTTACCGGTGTTGCTGTTGCAGCGGCGGAGATTGCCAGAATTTTATTCATTATCTTTTTGGTACTGTTTCTGATATCACTTTTGGTGCATTTATTCAGAGGCAGAGCGCCAAGAGTGTGACGAGCCAAGGAGGTGGATTATGAATAAAGATATTATTGAAGGTCATTGGACCGAAATTAAAGGGAAATTAAAACAACAATGGGGCAAATTAACGGATGATGATGTTGCACACATGCGAGGAACGTTTGACGAATTACAAGGAAGACTACAAAAGCTCTATGGATATCAAAAAGAAGAAGCAAAAAAGGAAATCGAAACTTTTGTTAGTAAAAACCATTGGACGGACGATAGTCAATCGCACTAAAAATAATAAAAAATAAAAGCACGCCCTTATTGATTTTGATAAGGGCGTTTTTCTTTTAGCACTAAGATAACTCAGTAACACACAGTCTCACCAGAAGAGCAGCGATTTAATCTTCCAGTTTTTCTTCAACCAATGATTGATGAATAGATTTGCGTTGTTTTAATTCCGTAAAATAGCGCTTAAGATTCGGCCATTCATTCAGGTCAAATTTAAAATACAACGCCCAAGTAAGCATGACGAACAGATAAGCATCAGGAAAAGTAAATTCATCACCTAATAAATATTTATGCGTCAGGTTTTTATCCACAAAACTTAGTTTGGCTTTAATCATGGGTAGGTAGATTTTTTCTTTTACTTCGTCCGGCATTCCTGGATTAAATAAGGCACCAATCGTTTTATGTAATTCAGTCGTTACATAATTCGTCCATTCGAGTACACGATAACGCTTGAAATCACCTGTACCTGGAAGAAGTGTAGTCGCATTATTAGTATCGGCAAGATACTGCAATATCACCGCATTTTCAGTTAAAATTTCACCGTCATTTGTTTTTAATACTGGTACCGCGCCTTTAGGATTTATCTTTAAAAAATCTTCGCCCTTTTCTGTTTTTTTGGCCTTTAAATCCACGCTTTCAAATTCACAACGTAAACCGATTT
>CAYUYG010000021.1:0-10408 GCA_964449125.1 uncultured Coxiellaceae bacterium
TTTCACCCTGGTGATGCCTATGAAAAATACATGCGACCTGTTGAGGTCGCAATCGTTCCAATCAGGGAAATCCCAGAAGAAATTTTTACTGCATACCAAAAATTCTACAGTTCTGTCATGATTTTAAATGCACTCAACTATCTTCGGAACAATAAACTCATTGCGGGTGATGAAAAAATCAAAGGCCTGATTGAACTTATTGAAAGTAAAGCAACCGCAATAGAAAAGCATATTTATACCAACTATAGCCAAAAAGAGTCTGCAGATTACTATATGATTTTTGAAGGACTCTTTAATTGCATTAGCTTCTATGAAGATAAATTAGATACCCTCAACGATCTAATCGAGAAAATAACAGTCGATGTAGCGCGCGAACAAGAGCAGCTTCCTTCAGTGGACGAACATCATCAAACTATCGCTACTTATTATGCGGAATTGATAAAATATCGGAATCTCCAATATCATGCGCACCTTACTCTCAACAGAACCCAATCAAACAGTGGCGATAAAGAGGGTCCAGCTTCTAATGATTCTGGTCGTACAAAAGGCGCGGTTTATGCCTGGTATTGTGAAGAAAATCCCTTACCTCCAGCCGACAAGGTTGTTTTTATTGATGACAATAAAAAAGAACATGCTTGCGTGTTAGCAGCTCATTCTGCTGGTGGCTTTAAACATGAGATTGCAGTTTCTATGCCGCCACGCTTTAAAGATTTTGGTAGGAACCTAACCATTCCCGAAGAAGAATTTAATACGTTTTTAGCTGCATGCCATTGGCATCAAGATTTGAAAAAATTCTTGAATAAGGAAAACATCAGCGATACTCATCGCCAAGCCCATATCCGTTACCTGACTGAGAAAGGTAATGAATTACAATCCACCAATCACAATGCGGCTATTTATTATTTTCAATTTGCTTATTTATTTTGTAATGATCCATGTCAAACTGAGGAAGAACAGCAACAAAAAGAAAACCTTGCTCAAAACAGGGTTTTAACGAAAAAAGCATATCGCTCTACAGCTCACCACGATTACGTTGATAATTCACATCTGGATACCTTATGGATCAATGTGAAAAAAGAATGTGGTTTTAATGCGTTATTTAAGATGGTTAGCTTGGCTGTCTCGGAACATAAATTCAATTATCCGGCACTTTATAAATCGTCGATGTGGAATTTTGATTTTCTAAAATCATCAATAGACAAGGATTTCAACAGTAGAATTATTGGAGAGATGCGTTATATTGTTGACGCTTACCCTGATAGAATATCTGACTGCATCGCCTTTCTTAATAAATTAAGCGGTGAAGTAACCTGCGGTGTTTACAAAAAACACTTAAAAGAAGTCATCGCTGAAATGCAACATCCAAAAAATGAGGCTGGTAATAAACTTGCAGGACAGGCCTTAGGATAAGCTATTTCTAGCTCACGTTATGGAGACTGAAAGCTCCATAACGTGTAAAAACCGCTAACTGACATAATTACTTAATAGCCACGCAACAAAAACAAACGTGGGTGCAGCAGCCGTCAAACTATCAATCCTGTCGAGTAAGCCGCCGTGTCCAGGCAATAATTTGCCTGAATCTTTTAAACCGGCTTGACGCTTTAACATGCTTTCAAATAAATCACCAATAACGGAAAACGAAACTGTAATTAAAGCGATTAACACACACCATGGCCAAATTTGCACAGAGATGGAAGTAGCCCAAGCCGCTAATAAAGCAATAATAACCGCTGAAAGCTGTGCTGCTAAAAACCCTTCTACACTTTTTCCAGGACTAACAACGGGGGCAAGTTTATGCTTACCCCATTTTTTGCCGGCAAAATATGCACCAATGTCTGCGCCCCAGATCAGCACAAACAAAAATAGTAATGCATAAAAACCATTTTCTTGATTGCGGATATAATTGAGCGCAGCCCAGCAAGGCACTAATACAAACACACCCATCACACCGCGCCACACACTACTCTTCGCCCACCACTCACTGCCGCGGGGATAATAAGCCACCATAAAAGTAGCGACCACCCATAATGCAAAGGAAAACAGAAAAACAAATCCGGTTGGAACAAACAACATGGCAAACAGCACACAGCCCATGATAAAAACATATAAAAGTCGACCGCCAAAGTTGGTCACTTCCATCAAATTAGTCCATTCCCAGCCTGCGGCCAAGGTGACCAATCCGGTTAAAATACAAAATGCCGGTGCTGGCAAAAAATAAATAAGCGCAATAACGAGAGGAATGAGTATCAGTGCAGTAATGATGCGTTGTTTTAGCATGCTGGATCCTTAAAAATTAAACCTGTCTTCACGTGGAGGACGAGCTTTGTTGTGCTTGTATTTGCTCACTACTAAAGCCGTAACGTCGCTCACGATTAGCAAAATGCGTAAGCGCCTTATCTAACTCCACCTCATCAAAATCGGGCCATAAGGTTTCTGTAAAATACAATTCTGCATAAGCCAACTGCCAAAGCATAAAATTACTGATTCGCAATTCACCGCTGGTACGAATGAATAAATCTGGGTCAGGCAAATCTGCAAAAGACAGTTTATTTGCGATGAGTTCAGGTGTAATCGCACTACTCAGCAACGTTCCCGCTTCAACCTCTTGCGCGAGTTGGCGAGCTGCTTGAGCAATATCCCACTGACCGCCGTAATCTGCCGCAATAATTAAGACAAGACCGATATTGTTTGCAGTTAATGCTTCGACTTCCGCAATCTTTGTACATAACTTTTCATTGAAGCGACTACGATCACCAATAAAACGTAATTGCACATTATTTTCATGCAGCATACTCACTTCTCGCTCCAGACCCGTTAAAAACAATTCCATTAAATGATTAACTTCGGGAGCAGGTCGACGCCAGTTTTCGCTGCTAAAAGCAAATAGGGATAAAACTTTGATTTGACGTTTAATGCAATTTTTCACGACTTGACGGGCAGCTTCAACGCCAAATTTGTGTCCGGCAAGACGCGGCATAAAACGTTTTTTTGCCCAGCGACCATTGCCATCCATAATGATGGCAATGTGCTTTGGTAAGGTTGATGTTTTCATTGCATTCTTTCGGCGATTAAATAGCCATTAAATCGGCTTCTTTTGCCGTCGTTAGTTGATCTACTTCAGCGATTAATTTATTTGTGAGTTTTTGCACATCTTCGCCAAAACGACGTTCTTCATCTTCGGTGATTTCTTTATCTTTCAATAGCGCTTTTAATTCGTCGTTTGCATCGCGACGCACATTTCGGATCGACACGCGCGCAGCTTCGGCCTCAGTGCGCACAACCTTAATGAGATCTCTTCTTCGTTCTTCAGTCAACGCAGGCATAGGTACTCGGATAACGGTACCAGCGGTAGAGGGGTTCAAGCCGAGATCAGATTCTCTGATCGCTTTTTCAATTGCCTGCACCATGTTTCTTTCCCACGGCGTAATCGTCAATGTTCTTGAATCACTGGCTGTGACATTGGCGACTTGATTAATCGGCATCGGAGAACCGTAATAATCAACACTGATATGATCTAAAATACTGGGATGCGCACGGCCCGTGCGTAATTTGGTAATTTCCAGCTTAAACATATCAATACATTTACGCATCCGCGTTTCAGCATCTTTAATGACTTTTTGCATGATGAATCACCATTTATTTTTCTATGTGTTAATGTTTCTTTAGGCACGCAATTCAAGCGGAGAGTTAACAACTTTCCGCTTGAGAAAAATCTCTCACAGCTTACTCTGTTGCCTTAATCAAGGTACCAATTTCTTCGCCAAGCATAATGCGTTTTAAAGCGCCTTGCTTATGCATGTTAAATACACGCAAAGGAAGATGATGGTCCTGGCACAATAAAATAGCTGTTAAATCCATGACAGCCAAACGTTTACTAATCACTTCATCATAGCTCAGGCTTTCATAACGTTCTGCTTTTGGATTCTTGATGGGATCATCATCAAACACGCCTTCTACTTTCGTGGCTTTCAACACGATGTCCGCGCCAATTTCAATACCACGCAAAGCAGCAGCAGAATCCGTTGTTACCAATGGATTACCTGTTCCAGCTGAGAAAATGACAACTCGGCCTTGCTGTAATTTTTCCTGAGCTTTGAAGCGATCGTATTGTTCAGCAATGCTCGGAACAGCAAAAGCAGACATGAGAGTGGTCGGAATGGATTTTTTTTCAAGGGCTTCGCGTAAGGCAATACCATTGATGACGGTTGCAAGCATGCCCATCTGATCAGCTGCGATACGGTCTAATCCAGCGGCGCATAAATCTGCGCCGCGAATTAAATTTCCACCACCGATCACGAGTGCTACTTGCACACCCAGCTGCGTTGCACCTGCAACCTCCTGGGCAATGCGCGATAATTTACTGGCATCAATGCCAAACAAATGATCGCCTTGTAACGCTTCACCACTTAACTTCAGCAAAATCCGCCGGTAAATCGGTTTAGCAGAGGTGTCATCCATGAGTTAGCTGCCTTGCACTTGTGACATTACGGCTTCTTTAAAGTCTTCAACAATCTTTTCAATGCCTTCACCTACTTCAAAACGGTAGAAAGCCAGTACTTTAGCACGGTGTTTATTCAACAAATTGCCAACGGTCACATCTGGATCTTTCACAAATGGCTGACCAGTCAAGCTGACTTCATCAAGGAATTTGTTCAAACGGCCCACGACCATTTTCTCGATGATTTCTTGTGGTTTGCCACTTGTTGCAGCTTGTGCCATATAAATTTCGCGCTCTTTAGCAACTAAATCAGGCGAAACATTTTCTGGCGAAACAACAACAGGACGGCTTGCTGCAATATGCATAGCAATATCACGCGCCAATTCTTTGTTATCGGTATCAAGCTCAACGACTACACCAATGCGATTACCATGAATATACGTACCCACGGTTTGTGCAGCAGGATTGCTAACCATGATGCGACGGATTTGAACATTCTCGCCCACTTTCGACACTAATTCCTGACGAGCTTCTTCAACCGTTTTGCCATAACCTTCAAGTGACAAGCCAGCAAATGCTGTTATATCGGACTCTTTGGTTTTTAATGCTGTAGCAATAACCGCAGTAACAAACTTTTTGAAATTTTCATCGCGTGCAACGAAATCAGTTTCGCTATTGATTTCAACCATGGCTGCTTGTTTTGCATCATCAGCAATAGCAACCGCACCTTCTGCAGCAACACGGCTAGCCTTTTTGTCTGCTTTGGCAATACCGGTTTTGCGTAATTCTTCCACTGCGAGTTCCATATCACCGTTAGTCGTAGCCAGTGCTCTTTTGCATTCCATCATACCTGCGCCAGTACGTTCACGCAGTTCTTTAACTTGTGAAGCAGAAATAACATTAGACATGAATCACCTCTTACTTCGCTTGTTCGCTTTCATCAGCCGCGTCATCTTCGCCAGCAGCCGGTATTTCAACTGATTCTTCGATAAATTCGTCAGATTCAGTACCGTCCATTACGCTTGCACGTGCTTCCAAAATAATGTCTGCAACAGTTTTAGCGTAGAAGCGAATAGCGCGTGTTGAGTCATCATTACCAGGAATAACATAGGAAATGCCATCTGGGTTGTTATTGGAATCCACGATACCAACAACTGGGATACCTAAACGGTTTGCTTCTGCAATCGCAATTTTTTCATGGCCAACGTCAATAACAAATAAAGCGTCTGGAATACCGCCCATGTTTTTGATACCGCCCAAGCTGATCATCAATTTATCTTTTTCGCGATCGAGATTTAAGATTTCTTTTTTGGTTAAACGGCCGAATTTACCGGATTCAAACATGGCTTCTAATTCTTTCAGGCGTTTAATGGATTGACGAATGGTTTTGTAGTTCGTCAACATACCACCCAACCAACGACGGTTGACGTATGGGCATTTGCAACGTTCAGCTTCTTGTTGAACGATATCTTGTGCAGCGTACTTGGTACCGACAAATAAAATTTTGCCTTTATTCGCAGCAATACCGCTTAAAAAATTCAGTGCATCTTGAAATAAGGGTAAGGTTTTGCCGAGATCAATAATATGGATTTTATTACGTGAACCGTAAATGTACGAACCCATTTTTGGGTTCCAGTAACGGGTTTGGTGACCAAAATGGACACCGGCTTTCAACATATCTTGCATAGTAACGAGCATGGTACAGTTTCCTCTGGGTTATGCCTCCGCGCATCCTATTCACCAACCCGTCTGTTTCCAGATAGGCACCCGGCGAAAAGTTGTAATACGCGTGTGGACTATAAGTTAGTTATTGCTTAATAAAGCACGCCTTTATACCATATAAGTCCTGCAATCAACAACATCCAGAGCAGTTACCGAATTTTGATTAACGCGACATAACATAGGCTAAAAAATGTCAGATATTACTATTAAAACGCCCGAAGATATTGAAAAAATGCGAATAGTTGGCCGATTGGCGGCCGAGGTCTTGGAAATGATCGAGCCTCATGTCAAAGCTGGAATTACCACTGATGAACTAAATACGCTGTGCCATGACTATATAGTGAACACTCAACAGGCAATCCCCGCCCCCCTAAATTATCATGGTTTTCCCAAATCCATCTGTACCTCGGTTAATTACGTGGTTTGTCACGGCATCCCTGGAACCCGCAAACTTAAAGAGGGCGATATCATTAACGTGGATGTGACCGTCCTGAAAGATGGTTATCACGGCGATACCAGCAAAATGTTCACCATTGGCAAACCCTCGATATTGGCCGAACGCTTGATTCGCATTACGCAGGAATGCCTTTATTTGGGCATTGAACAAGTTAAACCCGGTGCACATTTTGGTGATATTGGTGCCGTCATCCAGCAATACGCCGAAAAAAATCGCTTTACTGTGGTTCGAGAATATTGCGGTCATGGCATTGGTAAAATTTTTCATGAAGCACCAAATGTATTGCATTACGGCAAGCCTGGTAGCGGTGAAAAAATGGAACCCGGCATGATTTTCACGATTGAACCCATGATTAACGCCGGTAAGCGTGATGTGAAATTATTACCCGATGCCTGGACAGTCGTCACGAAAGATCATAGTTTGTCTGCTCAATGGGAACATACGATTTTAGTCACTGACACCGGTTACGAAGTATTAACAAAACGCAGCGAAGAAACAAACTTTTAATTATAGCAAGGAGATTTCATGTTTGAATTACCAGCATTACCTTATGCGTTAGACGCATTGCAACCTTCCATTTCCAAGGAAACATTAGAATATCATTACGGCAAACATCACCAAGCTTACGTCAATAATTTAAATAAATTAATTGCAGGCACGGAATTTGAAAAGATGTCACTGGAAGACATCATCATGAAATCGAGCGGCGGCATTTTTAATAACGCGGCACAAAATTGGAATCATACATTTTATTGGCACAGCATGACTCCCAATGGCAAAGGTGAGCCCTCTGGAAAATTAGCCGAAGCCATTAACGAAAAATTCGGTTCATTTGAAGAATTCAAAAAACAATTTACGCAAGCAGCAACAACTTTATTTGGTTCCGGCTGGACATGGCTTGCAAAAAATTCCGATGGTTCATTGGAAATCATGAATACTGGCAATGCGGGCTTACCGATGAAAGAAGGTAAAAAAGCATTGTTAACCTGCGATGTTTGGGAACATGCTTACTATATTGATTATCGTAATCTACGTCCAAGCTACGTTGAAAATTTCTGGAAACTGGTTAATTGGGATTTTGTTGCAAAAAATTTCGCTTAAGTTTTTTCTTTTAAAAAAAAACGGGCTTCAGGCCCGTTTTTTATTGTCTAAAACATGGTAACATCGCATATAACTTCAGGAAGTGATCATGTTTTTAAGACGCGGTAGAGGCAACCAAATTGCTAACCATGGCGGAGAACAAGCTTTATTACATTCCTCGGATGGTTGCGATAATGAATAAAGCATTCAAGCTGAACTAGAAAGTGTAATTCATGGCGGAGTCGCGCCTTTCCTCTTAGAAGAAACCCAAGCCTGCATTCAAATCCTGACAAAACTACAAGCAAACGCCACCGCTAAAACCAAGCATACTCAAAAGACACATTATGGCTTGGGCCTAATTTGCACTGTCCTGGTATTAGGTACATTTGGTGAAGCAGGCATCATGCTCGGCCTCATGTTTGCTGTGTCTTCGATGTTAAATGATCGTCTCTTGCCTGAATTAGAACACCAGCTCAATAATTTATTAGTCAAACTCCATATCAATACTTCTATTTTAGATCGTGAAAAAAATGAAATGGAAAATGCGCAAACTTTTTACTGGAATGTTCGTGGCAAAATAAATGCTGTATTACAACCCATCTATAAACAGCTTGATGAAACATTCAATAAGTGGGTCGGTGGATACGAAGAGCGATCAAACTGTATGTGGTGGACAAAGCCGGATGGCACAAGGGACGGTCTTGAAAATTATTACCATGGTAATACAAATGACGGTTCTGCTGCTTGGTGCTGGATGCCAAGGCATAATGTCATTCACCCCGTAACACAGTGCAACGATATAATGAATCAACGCTGCTCCTTACTGCTTGAACAAGAAAGGTTAGAAGCACAAGTAACGCCATATCACCATGCGATTGAAGCTGCGCAAAGTACGGTGTCAGCGACTGAATCAACTTTGCAAAATTTACAGGCGAATATCAATCATCTTAATGACGAAATAGATGACCCGCGTTTTAAAGTTGAACCTATTACAACCACGTTTTTTATTATTCTAAGCGTCGCTGCCATTGCTTTATTGCTTGGCGGCACGTATGCCTATCGGCGACCTGCTAAAAATTATGTTGAAGCGCGCATACATAATGATGATGTGAACATGGCAATTAAAAGCCTCCATCCGGCTACAGCCACCCGTATTATTAATTTGACCTTGCGCCTCGACATCCATGAGTTAAGTGGGTTAAAGCTGCAAACGTTGATCGATCAATTAACAGAAAAAGTAAAAGAACTAAAGCTGCGGAGAGAGCAAGTGATGGCATTTTTTGGGGGCAGCTTATCAACCAACTTGAATGCCTCAAATCGTGAGTTTCTTGAAGCTGATGGTCAACGCGATGTCACCAGAAAAATATTTTCTTATGCCTTCCCCAAAAAACCCTAACCTTAATTATGTTGTTTTAGCCATTCGGACCAACGCAAATCGGTATTTTCACGCGCATATTGATAAAATATTTTCAAAAATTCCAGGCGCTCAACCGCCGGCTTGTATTTGAAACTATCTGGCTTAGGCAGCTTCGTCAGCGATTTGCCGCCAATGGCTACCTGTCTTGCTAAGATTTCATTAAAAGAAACTTGCTTGGCATTATGCAGCATATCAACCATCGCCATAAACGTTGTCGTTCTGCCAATACCTGCGCGACAGTGGAAATACAACCATTCATCCGCCGGCAAGTTTTTCAGTACTTGTAAAAAATGATCCACTTGGTCTGGACGCGGTGCATGCATATCCTGCACATAGATGCGTTCGTAATTGACATGCAACTTAGCTGCCAGCTCTTCTTCTGACATAGCCTTGTGCACTGCAAATTCGTTTGGTTTACTGGATTCAATTTCACCTGCGGCATTTTTTTTCAAAATGGTATAAGCAACGACATCAGGCATTTCTTGCAAGTTATCTAATAATTCAGCTTGGATTTTTTCAACTGCCTGTGGAGATTTGCCCGCATTGCTTGCATTTTGTGGCCCATACCAGCTAATCGCATTACCATTTAATAATCCATGCGATTCCTCACGCAAATCAATGATGGTGAGTTTACGCAACTGTAAATGCTGCATGACTTTTTCCAATTCTAGCTTGGAAAATTCGCCACTGCCAATTAGGTGTAAATCAGATAAACCCGTTGTATTGGTATGGGGCTGGGTTGGTGTATCAGAAGTCGTACGAAAATGACGTGGCAATTGAGTGATATTACGCGAGTCGAGCACGAGCAATGCCTCGCCCTGCGCAAATAAATTCGGTGAAGAGATTATTAAAATTAATGCAATACCGATTCGCAAAAATTTCATTTGAATACCCTGACTGTTAGTGACAGAAACAGGATACCTTTTCCAAAAAGAAAGTCAAAGAACAAAGAGTAAGCAGTTTATACACCCCATCCGCCGCGTTGCGACACCCCTCCCCGAAAGAGGGAGGCGATAAAGTGAATGCCTGGATTGCTTCGTCGCAAATACACTCCTCGCAACGACGTGTACTACGCCGTCTTCGCGAGCGAGTGAAACGAGCGTGGCAATCCATTCGAATGAATTTTATTTTATAGACCAGACCCCGCAACAAGTGCGGGGTGACAGCAGACGTAAGTTGGCTGAGTTTACGAAGCCCAACGTAAGGATCACACATGACACGTCATTGCGTGACATCTTCCCCCGAAAGAGGGAGGCGATAAAGTGAATGCCTGGATTGCTTCGTCGCAAATACA
>CAYUYG010000021.1:10508-11599 GCA_964449125.1 uncultured Coxiellaceae bacterium
ACGTGTACTACGCCGTCTTCGCGAGCGAGTGAAACGAGCGTGGCAATCCATTCGAGGTAAAACGATTACTTTCTGATTTGATAATGCCTTTCCATAAGAGCTAACTGCTGATCAAGCTCGTCGATTTTTTCCAACAGATCAAAAACAAGCGCGATGCCAGCAAGATTTACTTCTAAATCGCGCTGCAAACGCAATGCTTTTTTCGTGCGCTGTACTTCTTGCACACTAAATTGCAATGACGTGTGCTGTCCGTGTGGATGAATAATTTCGTACGCCACCATGTTATTAACTAAATCTGGTGAAATACCACAAATCTCGCAAAACTCTTCCAATGACACTGATTCCGGCTGGGAATAGTCAGCGACAACAATCATCAAGTCCTTTTTTGTCATACACGGCCCTCAATATACTGGCCAATCTTTCCGTGGATTAAGTGGCATTTTTTCTGCCATTTGCTCATATAGTTTTTTATCATCGTCCGACTTAGGCTGGGGAATATCAATTTGTAAAATAGCATATTGATCGCCAGCAACGGGTTTGCCTGGCATACCGCGACCTTTTAAACGCAGCTTTTGTCCAGCTTGCGATTCGGGTTTTATTTTCAATCCTACTGCGCCACCTAAGGTTGGAAGTTTAATATCCGCACCCAGTGCGGCTTCCCAAGGTGTAATAGGCAGCGTCAAATAAACGTCTTTGCCTTTTAGTGTGAACAAAGTATGCGGCAAAATATCAATTTCCAAATATAAATCGCCTGCCGGTGCACCGCCCATCCCGGGATTACCTTGATTGGCTAAACGCAATTGTTGCCCGGATTCAATCCCCGGAGGAATGTTTACCTTAATGGTGCGTGATTTATTATGCATGGCACCGGTAGCTGGATCCATTTCTGGAACTTGCAATTGAAAAGTACGGGTTTCGCCTTTAAACGCTTCTTCCAACGTAATGGCAACCTTGGCTTGCTGATCACTGCCTCGCTGTTGAAGCCCTTCAAAACCACCATGCGATCGACCACGACCCGCTCGTCCAAAACCACCAGCGTGAGCACGTCCACCTCCGCCCCCGCCAAATAAATTGGTAAAGAAATCACTGAA
>CAYUYG010000022.1:0-11586 GCA_964449125.1 uncultured Coxiellaceae bacterium
AACAATGGTTTTAAACCATTAAAATATAACAATAAGGCTTTATGAAAAAACCAAAACCACTTGATTACAAATCCTTGCGCCAAACGCTGTCGCCATCACGTTTATTATTTAATTCCAGTAATAAAATTAAACCATTAAATGAATTTGTAGGACAGGATCGCGCACTTGAGTCCCTTGAATTTGGTATTGGCATTAAAAGTCATGGCTATAATTTGTATGCAATGGGCCCATCCGGTATTGGCAAACTTTCACTGGTTAAAGCCGTCATCAGTAAACATGCTAGCAAATTATCTGTCCCCCCTGACTGGTGTTACGTCCATAATTTTGACATGCCTGAAAATCCGATCGCACTGGAATTTGCAGCAGGACAAGGAATTATTTTTCTGCAAGATATGAAAAAGTTTATTGAAGAAGTAGGCAATGCCATTTTAACTGTATTTGAAAGCGATGAATACCGCATTGCAATGCGTAAAATCACCCATGAGTACAATATAAGGCGTAAAAATAAACGTAAACGAAAAAAAACGACTGCGCAAAATGCCAAAGTTTCGCATTTGTATCGTGAAAAACATGATCAAGAAAAACAATTGCAAACTAAACTGGTCATGGATGTTATCACACCACTCACTAACAAACTTGCCAAAAAATATATTAAATCTGACAGTATCACGCAATATCTTGAGGCAGTTAAAAATGATATCGTGCGCTATCCTTCAGACTTTATAAAAGCGGATGAAAAAAATGCAAATTTACTCAACGTCTGGGAAGACAATCCTGTTTTAGTTAAATATAAAGTAAACCTGATAGTTGATAATAGTAAAACGAGTGGTGCACCGGTTATCTTTGAAGAGGTGCCGACGTATTCAAATTTGATTAGCCGTATTGAACACACCTCTCAGCTAGGAACGCTGGCTACTAATTTTACATTGATCAAAGCCGGTAGTTTATTGCAAGCAAATGGCGGTTATTTAATCGTAGAAATGCGTAAACTAAAAAAGAACAAAGAAGCGTGGGAAGCATTAAAAAGTGCTTTATATGCTAAATCTGTCAGGATTGAATCGACAGAAAATGAAGTTGATTCAGTCAAACCCATTTCATTAAAACCCATGTCAATTCCTTTACAAATTAAAATCATTTTAATTGGGGATCGTAGTACTTACTATTCTCTTGCTCAACACGATCCAGATTTTTCGGATCTTTTTAAAGTACCCGTCGATTTTGATGAGCAAATAGATCGCACACCCAAAAATATTCAACTCTATGCCCGCATGATCAGCACCATTGCACAGCGAGAAAAGCTGCGTCCTTTCCGAGCAGCGGCCGTTGCCGCCATTATTGATCACACCAGTCGCTTGGCAGAAGATATTGAAAAATTATCGACACATATTCGCGATATTGAAGATTTGGTTTTAGAAGCTGATTACTGGGCTGGCATCGAAAAGAAAAAAACAGTCAATGCATTGGATGTTGAACGCGCTATTGATGCGCAAACTCAGCGCATGGATAGGTCGCGAGAATTATATTACGAAGATATTAATCGAGATTTTATTATCATAAAAACGGAAGGCAAATCCCTTGGCCAGGTGAATTGCTTATCTGTTCGTCGTGTCGGTAATTTTTCGTATGGTCACCCGACCCGCGTAACCGCGCGCGTTAGAATGGGGAAAGGTAAAATAATTGATATTCAACGTGAAATTAAAATGGCAGGTCCTTTGCATTCTAAAGCCGGTTTAATTATTGCCAACTTCCTCGCCAGTCGTTTTAACAAAGATCATTTGTTTTCCTTATCTGCCAGCTTGTCCTTTGAGCAAATATATTGCTGGACAGACGGCGATAGCGCCTCGGTGGGTGAATTATGCGCCTTGCTTTCCGCACTGGCTGACATACCTATCCAACAGCAATGGGCAGTCACAGGCTCTATCGATCAATACGGCGAAGTACAAGCCATTGGCGGCGTCAATGAAAAGATTGAGGGATTCTTTGATGTCTGCAAGGCACGTGGCTTAAATGGCAAACAAGGTGTTCTTATCCCTGCCATTAACAAGAAAAACCTGATGTTGCGCAAGGATGTCGTCGAAGCCGCTAAAAATAAACAATTTTTTATTGTACCTATCAATACGGTTGATGAAGCGGTGCTGTTATTAACTGGCATGAACGCTGGAGAACGTGATAAAAATGGCGAATTCCCAGCACAGAGTCTGTATGCCAAAATTGAAAATCGCTTGAAAAAATATTCCAAAACTCTGCCCAAATAAACACTTTTTTGTTAAAATGCCAGATACTCATAATAAGCGATAAAAACATGCTTCCCTTAACTTATTATCAGCAGCAATGTGAACTGGGCATTGTCCAGGCAGACCCGCAACAGTTAGCGGCCCTGGAACATTTGCAGCAGTTGCACAATGCATTATTAAGCGAGCATAAAGCACGTCATTCGCTCCTTGCCCGTGTCCGTAAACCGCGCGTTATTAAAGGGCTGTATTTATGGGGAGGAGTCGGCATTGGTAAAACCTTTTTAATGGATTGTTTTTATCAATCCATTCCTTTTCCACAAAAAATGCGCGTGCATTTTCATGAATTCATGCGTTGGCTGCATAGCGAATTAACTCAACATCAGGGTCAAAAAAATCCCTTGGCCAGCATTGTGAAGCGCTTAGCTAAAAAAACCATGCTGATTTGTTTTGATGAGTTAGTTGTCAAAGACATCACTGACGCCATGTTATTGGCACGATTTTTTCACGAAATATTTGCACACGGAATCTGCCTTGTCGCGACATCTAATATCAAGCCAGATGATTTATATAAAAATGGATTGCAAAGAAAATTATTTTTACCTGCGATTGATTTATTAAAACAGCACATGCATATTTTTCATGTGAATACGGAGGCGGATTATCGCTTACGCCATTTGCAATACGCTGGGGTATTTTTTACACCCAATGATCGCATAGCGGATGAAAATATGGAAAAAAGTTTTATGTTATTAGCGCAGGACGCCGCTATTGATTCACAGCCAATTGAAATTTGTAACCGCCTTATTCCTATCAGAAAGCAGGCAGGTAATGTGATCTGGTTTGATTTCAATATTCTTTGTGGCATTCCCCGCAGCCAACACGATTATCTTGCAATCGCCAAGCAATATCGCACCATTTTGATTAGCAATATTCCTGATTTTTCACAGAATGATAATGCCGCGAGTTTGTTTATCCGCTTGGTAGATGTGTTATATGACACACGTACCCGTTTAATTTTTTCAGCTGCTGCACCCATTCAGCAACTTTATCAGCAGGGACGCCTGTTATTTGATTATAAACGCACGTGCTCACGCTTAATTGAGATGCAATCCGAAGCGTATTTTCAGCATCATTGAGCACTTGTGGGGTACTCATTGACCTACCTATCCTCCTCAGGATAACTCGTGGTATTCTACTATCTTCATTGATAAGGGATTGACTATGAAGCCTATTTGCTATTTTTTGAGCATGCTAATGCTCACGCTTGTCAGTACTTATAGTTATGCAGACAATTGGTCTTTTTTGGATGGTTCGGCCATTACTTATTTTACTGATCAGGATAAGAACTTAATGGAAGCCAATCTCATCAGCACCTTAAATAAAACACCCGATGGTAAAAAATCCTCCTGGAAAAACCCTCATACCGGTGCTTGGGGATATGCTATTCCCTCCAAAACCCGCTCTGAAAACGGCAATCGTTGCCGTACTGTCACGGTATTTAACAGTGCGCGACAAACGACTGGTCAGGCAATGTATCGTTTATGCAAAATAAAAAATGAATGGGAAATTGTCGGTAATTAGGTTTTTGGAGAAGAGCTAAAATGGATTGCGAACTGGAAAAACGCCTAAATGATATTGAAACCCGATTAAGCAGCATTGAAGAGACACTGAAAATTGCTCCACCCTTTATTTCAACGCCACCAAAAACCTCCGCCCCTGCTAAACCACGCGAACCCGTTTCTGCCACTGTCGTGACTAAACCTGGTAACTGGCTAGGCTTAACGGCCATCATCTGTTTTGTTCTCGCAGCAGGTTTCATTATTAAATTATCGATCGACACTGGCTGGTTAACGCCTGCGCGGCAAATTGGAATTGCGGCCTTGTTTGGCTTTGCTTTAATTGGCGCTGGCTTTGCCTTACTTTCATCCGATCGTTCTTATGCAAGCTTGTTACCAGCCACCGGGATTATCGTGCTCTACCTGACCGTGTTTTCCGCACGTCAATATTATTATCTGATTACGCTGCCGACGGCCATCACACTGACCAGTTTGATTTCTGTTTTTTGTATTGGGCTCTATCTCCGTATTCGCCATGATGCGTATGCCATAATTGCTGCTATCGGGGCTTATATCGCTCCTGTTTGCCTCGATTTCAATATCATTTCTTTGTTCGCCCTCGATTATTTTTTATTTTGCTCACTCACGTTTGCCGCCATTTCTATTTGGGTTCGCTCCCGACTCTTCATTGTTATTTCAGCGTACCTGGCTATTTTTATCACTGGGCTCGTTGGCTTTACCTTAATGCTGCCCATTTTAATTGCCGTCGTTTTGTTACTGCATTTTCTTATTTTTTCAATCGCAACCTTTCTTTATACCTATATTACAAAACACCAATTGAGCGAACAGGAAGCATGGGGATTCTTGCCGGTTCTGTTGTTATTTTACTCACTGGAATATTACTTCATTGATCTTATTCGTCCCGGTCTTGCTCCCTGGGTGTCACTTGCTTTCGCTGCTTTTTTGCTAGGCTTATATTTAATGGCAAAAAAACTCATGGCTGGACGTGTGTTAAACAGCCAGTCCATGTTGCTAGCCTTTACTACCTTGATTTTTTTTCATTCAGTCTACCTTGAATTATTGCCTGATGGCATGAAACCGTGGTTATTTGTTTTGCTCGTGCTATTAGCCACTTTTTATTCGCAAACGAGTACACCGAAAAAAACATCAGCTTTTTTTATTCCCTGCGTTGCAGCTCTCATCATTCTGGGGGCTGAATATATTAGTATGATCTATCACCTCATCGTCGATTTTAAAAATAGCTGGTTAATTGTCTCCATTGCCTCTTTTGCTAGCATTTGGTTATTACTCATTCATCAAGCAGCCAAATTAACCCAAAAAACTGAACTGGATTACACACTCTTAGGCGCAGCACATTTACTTGCCGTGACCGCACTTTATCAAATCACCACCGATCATGGCTCATTGGCTGTTTCTGCATCATGGTTATTTTACGCGGCCTGCGTCATTAGCATTGCTTTTGTGCGTAAAGACAAAATCATGGCCACCTCAGCTTTATTCGTGTTAAGTTTTGCGGCTGCCAAAGCATTACTCTATGATGCTGCCTCCGCACCAACTATCGTACGCATCCTCTGTTTATTATTAACGGGTGCGGTATTATACGGTGCTGGCTTTCTATTCAGGCGCATTGCAGAATGGAATACCAGCAAAAAAGGATTGCAATAAACCACTTTATTCAGCAAAAATAAGGCGCGCCTTTTCTTAACCATAAGGATTCATCATGCAAAATAAAAGTAAACTGGCATTAATTGCCGCACTGGCTGCAACAGGATTCGTCAGCAGCAGTACTTACGCAGCAACAACGACCACGACAGAAATTTCCACCCCTGCAGAAAAAAATCTCGCCGCTGGTGATGCATTTCTGGAAAAAAATAAAACGAAACCAGGCGTGGTAACATTAGCTGATGGTTTGCAATATAAAGTGATCACGAAGGGTACCGGTCCCAAACCGACTAGCAACGACGTTGTCACCGTGCATTATGCTGGCACCTTAATTAATGGCAAAGAATTCGACAGCTCTTACAAACGTGGTGAGCCCATTTCTTTTCCAGTAACCGGCGTAATTCCAGGTTGGGTTGAAGCCCTGCAATTGATGCCAGTGGGTTCAACCTGGGAACTCTATATTCCGGCAAATCTTGCTTACGGCGAACAAGGTGCGCCTCCAGCTATTGGCCCAAATGAAACCCTGATCTTCAAAGTAAATTTAATTAGCGTTAAACCAGCGTAAATATCGATAGTTTGTCCCGCGCGAACGCGGGACAAACTAACACAAGGAACCTGCATGCAGTCCTCTCGCACGGCCACGTTTGGTGGTCATTCAATGGTTACGAATTTACAATGCGTCTTGGTACGTCGTCCTGATACAGTTTTGGCCAAGGCTGATCCAATACGCTGGCATTACACCCAAGCCGTTGACTTCGCACGCGCGTCACAAGAACATGAAGCGTTTGTTCAGCTTTTACGTGAACACGGCGCTGAAGTCATTTATCACGATCAGCCATCAGAACAGCATGCTGATGCAATGTTTGTTCATGACCCGGTACTCATGACGAATCATGGCGCTATCATTCTGCGCATGGGAAAGAGCTTACGACGTGGCGAAGAAGCTTTAATGAAAACCATGCTGGAAACCTTACACGTGCCCATTCTCACAGAATTGCACGGTACAGCCCTCGCGGAAGGTGGTGATTTACTTTGGCTGGATGAACAAACCTTATTGGCTGGAATAGGGTTTCGTACCAATGAAGAAGGTATTGCCCAATTACGCAATGCATTGGCACCGTTTGGCGTCTCGGTGCTGAGTTTTGATTTAGTGTATTTCCAAGGCCACGAAGCCTGTTTGCATCTGCAATCGCTTATCAGCTTAGTCGATATTCAAACTGCCCTGGTATACCTACCGCTGTTACCTACCCGTTTATTGCAACTATTACAAACACGTCAATTCAAGCTAATTGAAGTGCCTGAGAAAGAATTTCTTAGTATGGGATCCAATGCTCTCGCTATTAAACCCAAATTGGTGGTGACAGTGGAAGGCAATCCAACCACTAAACAGCGTCTGGAAAAAGCCGGTATTACCGTACTCACCTATAAAGGAAATGATGTCTCATTGAAGACGGAAGGCGGACCAACTTGCCTGACAAGACCGATAAAACGATCATAGCTAGCAGCTATATGTTTTCACTTACACATTTCTAGGAAATGTAAATTTAATCGTCTTAAAACAAATACTCTTCATTTAACAAGAGTCCCCTGCATTTCAGCCCATCAAGAGACTCGTATAAGTGAGGTGAATAAAAAACTTCGTTTACTGCACTAAGAAGCCATACAAAGCGGCGCCCAGTGTCCAATCAATTTCCTGTTGGTTGATTTGATTGGCTACTGTTAACTGTGGTCCCTGTATCTTATAGGCATCATAGATTAATTTGGCATGATAAATGCCATTAGCGCAATAATTTGAAAGGTATTTATCAGGAATTTTCGGGTAATTATGTTGTAATTGTTCCCAAGTTTCTGTGCAAACACTTTGGATCCGTGTTTCTAGAGAATTTTGATTGGGTGTTTTATCAACATTAAAAAAATTGTAGGTAAAATATATCCCTGAGTATGCAATAAATGATTGCCCTTGCGTTGAAATAAGTTGTTCAGTCAGCTTTTGTTTTTGAAGTATTTTAGTGTAAATAGAACCGCAAGATGGCATATTAAAATTACCAATACCTACTTTATTAATAACATAATTCTGCGGAAAACAGTTAGATGCATATTGATCAGTCAACATGGCATACCGTGCTTGATCCTGCCCTAAAGCTAAAAAACTTTTACTGAACACGATATAATGCTGATCGCCTATATTTAAAGGAATTTCATCATCTGGCCGGCTTTGATCTTTTGTGGCAAAGGCAATTTGGGTTGATGCTCCGCCCATATCAATACTACCTACTGTTACTCGATCATTTTGTAAATTTTCTAATAAATAATTTATATCTAACCAGCTATACAGGCCTTCCATTTTGCCGCTAATGGTTTTAATGTCCTGAATGGTAAATTCATAATTATTCTGAATGAACTGATTAACATTAAAATAGATTGCTTGTTGCTTATCTTCTGGCAACAAACGCATGCCGGCAGTTGCAAATATATTGACGGGAATAGAATGTAGATTAGCTCCTCTCTTTAATAAAAATTGAGTCGCATCATCAAATAATTTTTTTAAAGAATTACCGGCAGATTCAGGATGATCTGCATAGCCTGATAATCCCGGTTTTATGCTTTCAGAAAATACATCTTTTATAATAGGAACGAGTAAAGTTTTTTCATACTCAAAAATATGTAACTTTGAGCCAGTGCTGCCAGCATCAACGTAAATAATATAATTATTACTACCTGCAAAAGCGCTGACAGATAAAGCTGAGAAAATCATTATTGCAAATAATTGTAAATTTTTTTTCATTATTGATCTCTCGCAATGAAATTGAAGAAATAGATTTATTAATCAGCCACTTTTATTTGTTCAGGATAATTATAAAAAGAAGGCCGGCTGATATCAAAGCACGCTCAAATCCGCTAGCGCTTAACACCGTCAGGGAGACATTGATACTTGCTTGCAAACTCTCAGTTTTGACTGTTTTATTCTATTTATTTGATGTCGAGTGTATATGAACTTTTCAACAAGATAAAGATGGGGTGCGATAGATTTTTGTTTTAAAGAAAAGCAAGCTTACATAAAGTGAGGATAGGCGGATTAAATCAAATTACGATGACTTAAAGCGACATTGCGAGCAACGGTGGGACTAATAATGCGTCTCGCGACTAATTCCTGCAAATACTGCTCAAGCGTACACATACCAATATCACCACTGGTTTGAATAGTGGTTTCCATATGCGTCACCATGTCCTTGCGAATAAGATGCCTGATGGCAGGTGTTGCCAACATTAACTCAAATGCCGCTACCCGACCACCGGTTAATTTTTTTACGAGCGTTTGGCAAATAACCGCCTGCAAAGTTTCAGCCAACATATTACGGACACGATTTTTTTCACCGGTAGGAAACATGTCAATAATGCGACTTGTCGCCAGCGGAGCGGTACTCGCGTTGAAAGTAGTGAGGACCAAATGGCCAGTTTCAGCGGCCGTCAAAGCAAGACGGATCGTTTCAAGATCACGCAATTCACCCAGTAAAATGACGTCCGGATCTTGCCGCAAGGATGAACGCAACGCAGTGGCAATATCTGGTGTATCACGGCCTACTTGCAATTGATTGATTGCACTTTTTTTACTGCTGTGAATAAACTCGATAGGATCTTCAATCGTGATGATGTGATTAGCACGACCGCTATTGATATAATCGATCATTGCAGCTAGTGTGGTTGTTTTTCCTGAACCTGTCGGTCCTGTCACCAAGACCAGGCCATGCGGCGCAGATAAAACATTTTTTAAAACTGCGGGTAATAAGAGCTCTTCAAAAGAAGGAACGTGCTCTGGAATAACACGAAATACACCGGACACGCCATTAATCTGATGAAAAATACTAACGCGAAAATTTCCGATATGATAAAAGGATAAGGCAATTTCAAAAACCAGATTTTTCTCAAAAAGCGCGCATTCACTTTCCGTCATCACGGCGTAAATGAGTTGCTTTGTTTCTTCAGGGGATAAGGGAGATGCACCTTCAACCGGAATGAGATCGCCATCAATACGCAGCAATGGCGGCATCCAGGGCAAAATATGCAAGTCCGAGGCATGTTTTTTTACACCGAGTTTTAGTAGCTCTTCAATTTCCATATCAACTCCTGCCCCATAAAATGGCAACTTCTTATTATTTTGACTACTTCTAATCAGTTTATCTCAAAAACGGACTTTCTGGTATAATGATAGGAGGATTATTTGCAGGAAGCTCGTATGTTAAAGGACTGGCCTGTCAAAGAAAAGTGTATTTTAAGCTTTACAAAGATTCGTCACCAAACCACCGAACTTTGTAGTCCGCTTGTCAAAGAAGATTATGTAATACAAAGCGTTGAAGATGTCAGCCCACCTAAATGGCATTTGGCCCATACTACCTGGTTCTTTGAAACCTTTTTACTGATACCACACTTGCCCCATTACCGACCATTTGATTTGTCCTTTCATTATTTATTCAATTCCTATTATCAACGCATTGGCCAACCGTTTCCCCGAGCCATGCGTGGTTTACTTGCACGCCCCACTGTCGACCGCGTGCACCAATACCGCGAATACGTCGATGAACAAATGCTTACTCTACTCGAACATCACCAAGCATTTGCTGAAATTAAATCAGCCTTTATTCTTGGTTTGCAGCATGAACAACAGCATCAGGAATTATTACTGATGGACATCAAACATAATTTTTCCATTGACCCCTCTTACCCGGTTTATCGGGCGCCAAAAATCCCGGTGACAGCACACCATCACTCATCTGATTTTATGTTTATACCGGGTGGTGCGATCAAAATAGGTCATGCAGGTAATGATTTTTGTTTTGATAATGAAATGCCGCAGCATGCAAGTATTTTACAGCCTTACGAACTTGCCAGCCAATTGGTAACGAATGCGGAATATCTTGAATTTATTAAGGCTGGTGGTTATGACAATCCGCAATGGTGGTTAGCAGATGGCTGGGATACCATCAAGAAACATCAATGGCACGCACCTTTATATTGGCAATATGACGGACAAAGCTGGCACGTATTTACCTTAAACGGTTTACAAAAAATTGATCCGCACGAACCGGTTGCTCATGTCAGTTTTTATGAAGCTGATGCTTATGCACGCTGGCGGCAATGTCGTTTACCGACTGAAGCTGAATGGGAACATTTTGCCGCTACTCAGCCGATTGTCGGCAACTTCCTTGAGAATCAACATTTCCACCCGCAAACTGCAAACCATCACCAATTATACGGTGATTTATGGGAATGGACAGCAAGTGCCTATTTACCCTATCCAGGCTTTCAATCTCTTAAGGGAGCCTTAGGTGAATACAACGGTAAATTCATGAGCAATCAAATGGTGTTACGCGGTGGTAGTTGCGCAACCCCTGAAATGCATATACGCCCTAGTTATCGTAATTTTTTTCAACCGGATAAACGCTGGCAATTTAGTGGTATTCGCTTAGCGCGAGATAGACAAGGAGAATGAGATGACTTCCGTCGTACACGTGCAAGATGAGTGTCTTATTGAATCGCAACACAATGACCAAAATGAATTTAAAAAAGATGTTAGTGAAGGTTTATCAGGAGATAAAAAACATCTTTCTTCCAAATATTTTTATGATGCAGTGGGCAGTGAATTATTTAACAGTATTACTCAGATGCCCGATTATTATCTGACGCACTGCGAATGTAACATTCTCGAAGAAAATAAAAAAAATTTAGCGGAGATGATAGCCGGTGAAGCATTTAACTTAATTGAATTAGGACCTGGTGAAGCCATCAAAACGCAATTAATTATGCGACAATTTCTAGAAGATAAACTCAAATTTCGCTATACCCCAGTCGATATTTCACTCAAATTCCTTGGCACGCTTACCAAACAATTTCATCGTGAAATACCAGCACTGACTATTTCACCGATTCATGCGGATTATTTGCAAGGGCTTGCCTGGCAGAGCGATCACTCCCATCGTCGCAATGTCGTGTTATTTTTGGGCTCCAGTATCGGTAACTTTAGTCCGGAAGCGACACACTCTTTTCTTCGTAATTTGTGGCAAATTTTGCATAAAGATGACTTGATTTTGTTTGGATTTGATTTAAAAAAAGATATT
>CAYUYG010000023.1:0-2849 GCA_964449125.1 uncultured Coxiellaceae bacterium
CTTTTTAAATTGGAATGAAAAAAGAACAAAATATTTTGGAAACCTTAAATGAAACTATCAATTGGCGACTTCAGTTTAAAAAGCATTATGAATTAACTTGTAATAGTGTTAGACCGGATAGCGTTTGGTTTTTATCACAATGGATTTTACAAGAAGTAAGCATATCAACTATCGAACAAAATAGTGAGACGGATAGTGCCTTAACCCTTCCAGATATTATTGATTTTATGAATCTTCCCATGTGCGGAAGTCAGGAATTATTCCCCACGCTGGCAGTTGAACAATCATCTACAAGAAATGAAAAGGGTTTAATTTTTTATGCCACCTATCATAAAAATCAACATCTTTTAAATTACTTTTATTCAAAAGCCCAATCTTTAGGATGCAAAGATGATTTATTACACTGGGCGGTTATTTGTAATCAATCAGAAATAATTATTGATGAGTTACTATTATTAGGACATGACATTAATCGAGGCATGGGAAAAACGCATCAATTTACACCACTTTGCTTTGCAGCCTTTTTTCATAATCTACCGATGATTAAGTTACTTTTGAATAAAGGCACCGATCTAAATTCAATGAATGCAGTGAATGAAAGTGCGCCTCCGTATGCAGAAAATTTACTACCACCAATTCATATAGCTGCCTTCTTGGGTGACACTAATTTAGTAGAGTATCTGCTGAAGAATAATGGAGATTTTTTTATTGCAAATGGTAGTTTTTTTTTAGCATTAATATTTATCGTAAAATCCGATGGCATTAATCTTATGATAAAGATTCTAGATACGCTTCAACATGAAAAATTACTGACGATCAATCATTTTTTTATAGAGATATGTGCTTTGGGAGAATTAAAAACAGCGCATGCCTTATTAGAAAAATTTCCTGTCATCGTAACGACGAATAATGCACTGCATATCGCTATTTATTTGCAGGATGAACCCGAAGTTGTACGCCTATTAAAAAGTGGAGCCGATGTGGATGCAGCTCTTCCTGTCTTTTCTACACCCTTAGCCTGTGCTCTACATATTCATTCACACAAATTACTCTGCTTGCTCTTACAGCATCATGCTTTAATAACAGCTCCTATTGAGACTGGATCATACGTTTTTAATGCGGTGAGAGCTGCATGTTCGCCCAAAATATTGCAAACGCTAATTGACCATCACGCCGATTTTGAAAAAAGATCGCCGACAGGATTAACAGCTTTAGGATTTGCAGCACGAGCCAATAATAGGGAGTTAGTTAATATTTTATTATTTCATGCTCGACATTTAAATTTGTCAGATCATATACCATCACATCTTCAATCCGCGGGTATTCCATCAGATATGTTGAAAATGTTTAATTGTGAAAAGGAAATTCGTGCGGCAATTTATTTAATACATGTGCACTCAACGCCACAATTGTTTTCTACTGCTAAGCTTGCGAAAGTGGAAAAGAAACTGACTCGGGCTCAGGTAATTGACCCCGACTATTTTGCCTATTGCATGGCATTGGAAACTAGGCAATTAATATTTCCGAAACAGTTACTGGACAGGTTACTTGTTTGCACAGCTGATAACAACGAACCTAAATTGATAAGTAAATAACCTAATATATTATTTCGCAAAAGATATTTATCATCAATTTACTTGAATAGTAACGCCCAGTAAATTGATGAACACCTTATCGCTTAATCAGCTTTTTAAAATCTTTTAATGAGCGCGTATTAATGACATCCTTCGCTTCCAACCAACCCCGTCTCGCCTGATAGATGCCTAATTGCATAAAATTCAATTCACGCGAACTGTGTGCATCACTCGATATGGCTATTTTTACACCTAACAGTTTCGCCATCCGACAATAATGATCATTCATATCCAATCGAGCCGGTTGCGCATTTAATTCGATAAAGCAATGTCGTTCTTTTGCCGCGTGTAAAATACGCTCTACATTGATTGGATAAGGCTCACGATAATTTAATAAACGCCCTGTGGCATGACCGAGAATGGTAAAATAGGGATTATCCATCGCGCGTATAATGCGCTCCGTCTGCTCCTTTTCTGTTAATTTAAAATCTGAATGAATGGAACAGACGCACAAATCCAATTCCTTTAACACGTCATTTGATAAGTCCAAAGCGCCATTTCGGAGAATATCGACTTCTATTCCTTTTAGAATAGTAAAATTTTTTAAACGACCATTTAGTTCATCGATTAGTTTAATTTGCGCTAACAGTCGTTTTTCATCAAGTCCATTGGTTATAGCTAAGCGCTTGGAATGATCGGTGATGGCAACGTATTCATAACCTTTAGTTATGGCTGATTCAATCATCATTTCTAAACTTTCTGTGCCATCTGTTTCCCAAGTATGGCAATGCAGATCACCTTTTATATCACTTAAATTAATTAGTATAGGTAAGGTATGTGATCTTGCTGCTGCAATTTCACCCTGGTTTTCACGTAATTCTGGCGGAATAAAATCAAGTTTCAAATGCTGATAAATAGCGTCTTCCGATGTGCCGTGTAATTTTTTATTAATTTGCTGTAAGCCTTCAATATGACCAGGAGAGCCAGTAAGATACAACAACTCTGTGGCGTAGTTTTTGGTGCTCGTCATTTGCAATTTTATGGCAATACCCGAATTTAAAATGACTGTCGTGCTATTTCCTGTCGTTTGCACCACACTTCTGACTTGGTTTAATTCAATGATCGATTGCAGACTGGTTGGATTGTCTAAATTTAATAAAATAACAAAATCACTGACTAATTCTGCTCGAGGTCGATAATTACCAAGGTCTTCCGCTTTGAATACCCTCGGAAATTGTTTAATGGTTTCCAAAAGCTTACATGTTTAGGCCATGG
>CAYUYG010000023.1:2859-11574 GCA_964449125.1 uncultured Coxiellaceae bacterium
TCCAAGAATTGACTGATTATGGCAATGGCATGATTCAACTTGAGTTTACTGATGGCTTTTTTGGGCTCATGTAAATGCGTATGAATTTTTTTAATAATTGTATCACTAAAACCTTGGATTACCTGTAATTTTCCTGACTCAAGTGCCTCAATAAAACCAGCACGTGTTGTAATGTTTAAGGCCTCACGTAATATTTTAATTCGTTTTGGGCCTAACCATTTAATGTATTTTAAATCTTGCATCGCTGACTTATTAGGAATGGGTTTGGGTTTTTTTAATGGTAATTTGCCGGTATTGAGTAATTCACAGATATTTTCAGCAATAGCTTTACCTATATGAGGAATGGTCGTTAAATCAGTCTGATGGTTTACTAAGCTGTGTAATTCTTCTGGTAAATAGGCAATTGCCCGCGCAGCACGACGATAAACTCGAATGCGATAAGGATTATCACCTTGGGCTTCTAACTCACTCGCCAATTTTATAAATATTTCAGCGATTTCTTTATTGGACAGTGGCATATAAGCTCTTAGGGTTTTAACGCAACCTTAATCCAACCTGCTTCACGCACATCAAATTGTTTGTAAGCCTCAATCACATTTGTAAGCGGTGCTTTTTGCGTCAATATGATGGTTGGATCAATAATGCCGGTTTGTACCATTTGCAACAAAGTGGGAATATAGGCTCGATGCGGACAATTGCCCATCACAATTCTCAAGTTCTTATTCATCGCCTTTCCAATGGGGAACGCATTGGAAGCCTCAGCATACACACCAATAATTGAAATCGTGCCGCATTTGCCCACCAACTCAACGCTTGCACGTAAAACTTGGCTGGGCCCATTACCGGGAATCCAATTTTTTCCTTTTACATTGGTTTTTGGCGCTATTTTTTCTAGCTCTTGTTTGAATTCATGTTTATGCACAGCTGCTTCTTTTGCCGCAGGACCATGACTCGGACAAACCGCATCCACGCCCACTGCATCAATGACAACATCCGCTAAAGCTCCATCAGTCGCTTCTTTAATAAATTCAGTAGGATCTTCTTCATCAAAGTTAATGATTTCTGCACCTTGACTACGAGCAAGTTCTAAACGACTTTCAATATTATCAATGGCAAATATTCGTGAAGCACCTTTTAATTTACAGCTAGCAATTACAAACTGTCCAACTGGGCCGCATCCCAGTACAACAACCACGTCACCTGATTTGACATTCGCAATGTGCGCACCAAAGTAAGCAGTCGGAAAAATATCCGATAACAAAATAGCCTTATCATCTGATACGTCGGGCGATAATTTGACCAAATTATTATTCGCAAAAGGTACGCGAACATATTCCGCCTGACAGCCTTGCAATGGGCCGCTACCTTTAGGACCGCCAAAAAATGCGGTGCCCGCTTCCGGTCCATTAGGATTTGCTACTTCACATTGTGAAAATTGCGCTTTTTGACACATGCGACAATAGCCGCATGCCACCGTAGAAGGAATAATGACGCGATCGCCAATATTCAAATTACGAATACCCTTTCCAATTTCTTCAACCACACCGACTGCTTCATGACCAAGGATCGTACCTTTTTCCATGGGCCCGACAGTACCACGCACAAAATGTAAATCGGTACCGCAGATTGCGCTAGTCGTGATACGCACAATCGCATCGTTTTTATCTGCAATCTTTGGCTCTTTGACTTCATCAAGACTTATATTGCCGATACCATGAAATACTAGCGCCTTCATATCTCTCTCCTTGGCAACGAAAAGGAATTTTTATTAAAAAAACGCAAGATGACTCATACCTTATTTTAACATTTTAATCTTGTCTATCGAACTAGGGCTTACCCGTGTTGACTATTTTTTACTTGTTTATCAATATTTTTACTGGCTTCAATATTTTTTTTATGTTTAAATCGGCACCGATCACTAGGGGTGCGACTTTAAGTTGCTGAGAGAATATTTAAAATATTTGACCCTTTGAACCTGATCAGGCTAGGGCCTGCGTAGGGAATGTGCATGAAAGTATTTTACTTTCTCCTTCTGCTCGCCCCTGGCTTTACTTACACTAGGAGCAGCTATGGAAAATCATTTCACGCGTAAACCTTTCTCGGGTTCTCAAAAGATTTACATTAACGGTCAATTGCATCCTCATCTTGCTGTACCCATGCGCAAAATTAATTTAACAAATGGTGACTCCCTCTGTGTATACGATACGTCCGGACCCTACACGGATCCACAAGCACAGATTAATATTTCATCTGGCTTAAAACCACTTCGCGAAGCATGGATCAACGCACGCGGTGACACTGAATATTATACCGGTCGAAATAATGAAGCGCGTGATGATGGTTTTAATGATTGCGCTAAATCTTTGCGGAAGCTAGCAAGCGGATTACAGCGTCGTCCGCAACGTGCCAAAAGCGGTGCCAATATTACGCAATTGCATTATGCGAGACGCGGTATCATCACACCGGAAATGGAATTTGCCGCCATTCGTGAAAATCAACAGCGTGATTATGCACCTCATATTAAGCCCATTACACCTGAATTTATACGCAGTGAAATCGCACTGGGACGCGCGATTATTCCCGCTAATATTAATCATACCGAATTAGAACCCATGGTGATCGGCCGACATTTTCTAGTCAAGGTCAATGCCAATATTGGCAATTCCCCCGTCAGCTCATCCATTGATGAAGAGGTGGAAAAATTAATTTGGGCGACGCATTGGGGTGCCGATACGGTGATGGATTTATCGACCGGTAAAAATATTCATACGACCCGTGATTTTATTTTGCGTAACTCCCCGGTTCCCATTGGCACGGTCCCCATTTATCAGGCATTGGAAAAAGTAAATGGTATAGCCGAAGAATTAACTTGGGAAATTTTTCGCGACACGTTAATCGAACAAGCTGAACAAGGCGTGGATTATTTTACCATTCATGCTGGCGTATTACTGCGCTATGTACCCCTCACTGCAAGACGATTAACGGGTATTGTTTCTCGTGGTGGGTCCATCATGGCGAAATGGTGCCTTGCCCATCATAAAGAAAATTTTCTTTATACGCATTTTACTGATATTTGCGACATTATGCGCAGTTACGATATTAGCTTTTCTTTGGGTGATGGTTTGCGTCCGGGATGCATTGCAGATGCCAATGATGCAGCGCAATTTGGTGAGTTGCAAACCTTAGGTGAGCTGACGCAATTAGCCTGGAAACAAGATGTGCAAGTGATGATTGAAGGTCCTGGTCATGTGCCCATGCATTTGTTACAGGAAAATATGGACAAGCAATTAAGCTATTGCAAGGAAGCACCTTTCTACACTCTGGGACCACTGACGACTGATTTTGCACCGGGCTACGACCATTTGACTAGCGCAATTGGCGCCGCCATCATGGGTTGGCACGGTGTCGCATTATTATGCTATGTCACACCCAAAGAACACTTGGGATTGCCAAACAAAGAAGATGTAAAACAAGGCATGATTGCTTATAAAATAGCGGCACATGCAGCAGACCTTGCCAAGCAGCATCCGGCTGCGCAACATCATGATGATATGCTCTCACGTGCACGTTTTGAATTTCGCTGGGAAGATCAATTTAATTTGGCGCTCGACCCTGACACGGCACGTGCTTATCACGATGAAACCTTGCCACAAGAATCGGCAAAAGTTGCACATTTTTGTTCAATGTGCGGACCTAAGTTTTGTTCTATGAAAATTACGCAAGAAATTCGTGATTATGCCGAAAACCTAGCACAAGGCGTCGCCTGAGCATGAAAATTGGTATTGTTGGCGCAGGCATCATGGGACGTACACTTGCACTCGCCTGCTTGAATGCAGGCTGGCAAGTGTGTGTTTTCGACAAGAATAATGATGATGCGTCATGCAGTATGGCGGCTGCGGGCTTGTTAATGCCGTATTCTGAATTGGATAAAGCGGAGACCTTAATTAACACCCTGGGTCTTGAAGCTTGCACACAGCATTGGCCAGCTTTACTCGCACAATTGCAGACAAATACGTATTTTAATATGCAAGGCAGTCTCACCTTGTGTCATGCGCGTGAGGAAGCGGAGTTGCAACATTTTTTGCAGACCATCACCCATAAATTGCCGTCAGCGCCTTATCAACGGCTTAATCAGCAAGCTTTGATGGCGCTTGAACCTGAACTCTACAAATTTACCCACGCTCATTTTTGCCCGAGTGAAGGTAATCTGGATAATCAGCAGTTACTGCTGGATCTTAAGCATTATTTACGCCATCACGGCGTGGAATGGTTAGAACAGACCATGGTAACCACCTTGCAACCAGGAAAAATTCAATTTGCTGAGCAAACCCTGTGTGTGGATGTCGTGATCGATTGCCGTGGCCTAGACGCAAAAAATCAATTCCCGGATTTGCAAGGCATACGCGGGGAATTAGTTTGGCTGCACGCTCCCGAGGTTAAATTGAAACGACCACTGCGTTTTTTGCATCCGCGTCACAGCTTGTATATTGCACCCAGACCTAATCAATGCTATCTCGTGGGCGCAAGTGAAATTTACAGTGAAGACAACACCACTATCTCTGTGCGCACTTTGTTGGAATTACTGACCACGGTTTTCTATGTCCATTCGGGTTTTGCCGAAGCACGCCTCCTCAAAACCGTCACCCATTGTCGCCCGACGCTACCAAACAATTTACCACGCATACGTTACACAGATGGACTCATCGCGGTAAATGGTTTGTATCGGCATGGCTTTTTACTCGCACCCACTCTCGCACACGAGATTGTGAATTATCTGGAACACGGTACACAGTCACACTCAATCTGGGAGAAAATACCGTCGTGAAAATATATTTTAATAACGAATTCAAAGAAATTGTAGCAACTTCCTTGACTGATTTTTTGCAACAACATTGGCACGGTGCAACCTGTTTTGCCGTTACTATCAACCAACAATTTATCGCTCGTACACAATATACCAACACCCAATTACAAGAAAATGATCGAATCGAATTAATTTTACCCATGCAGGGAGGTTAAGATGTGGCACATTGCAGGCAAATCGATCACTAGCCGTTTATTACTTGGCACCGCGCAATATCCTTCTTTGCACACAATGAAGGAATCTATCCAACAAGCAGGGAGCGATATTATTACCGTTTCTTTACGCAGACAATCTTCTGCGAATGGTGCGGATAATTTCTGGAACTATATTAAAAAATTAAACTGCCATCTATTACCCAATACTGCAGGTTGTCGCTCTGCACAAGAAGCGGTTACCACTGCAGAAATGGCACGTGAAATTTTTAATACGCATTGGATTAAACTGGAAGTCATTGGGGATGAATACAATTTACAACCCGATCCTTTTGAATTAATTCAAGCAGCGAAAATTTTAATTGATAAAGGGTTCGAGGTTTTTCCTTATTGCACTGACGATCTTATTTTATGCCAACGCCTCGTTGATATTGGTTGTCGTATTTTAATGCCTTGGGCCGCGCCCATTGGTTCAGGTAAAGGCCTTATCAATCCATATGCACTGCAAACTTTACGCACACGATTTCCCGATAAGATTTTGATTGTGGATGCAGGTATTGGTAAACCATCGCAGGCCACACAAGCCATGGAAATGGGTTTTGATGGTGTATTATTAAATACGGCAGTGGCCAACGCGCAACATCCTGTGCAAATGGCCGCTGCCTTTCGTGAGGCCATCCAAGCCGGACGAATGGGGTTTGAAGCAGGATTAATGTGTGAACGGCAAATGGCTTGTCCTAGTACCCCATTATTAGACACACCTTTTTGGCACAGAGAAAACATCGTATGAAACCCACTGTTTGGACCATCGCTGGATTTGATTCCAGTAATGGCGCAGGTGTATCGGCTGATTTGCAAGTGTTTGCACAACTCGGTGTACACGGATGCGCGGTGACCACTGCGATCACTGCGCAAACTCCACAAGTCGTACGTGCTACGCATTGTCTCGATACTGAAATTCTATCGGCACAATTAAGCGCACTTAACACGACACTCCCTGCTCAGGCAATTAAAATTGGCATGCTTGGCAATCTTGCTAATCTACATACGGTGCAAGCATTTTTGTCGACGTATCAAGGCAGTGTCGTGGTAGATCCTGTTCTTGCGTCCACTTCCGGCCATCCACTTTTTGCAGATGGACTTGCTCAATACCGACAAGGCCTCCTGCTAATGCTGCCCTTTGTTGACTTGCTCACACCCAACAAAATTGAAACGGAATTATTACTAAATAAATCCATCATTCATTATCACGAGATTGAAAAAGCGGCACAGGAATTAATCAGCCTGGGTGCAAAAAGTGTATGTATCAAAGGCGGTCATTTTTTCAATAAACAAATGAGTCATGATTTTTGGACAAATGGCCAGGAATCTTTCTGGCTATCTGCACCGCGGTATGCTGAAAAAAATTACCGCGGCACAGGCTGTGTCTTTGCTTCTGCTGTTGCGGCAGCATTAGCATTGAACTATCGTCTGCAAGATGCACTCGTGATCGCAAAAATGTACATTCATCGCGGCATTCGTCTAGCAGATTGTCGTTTGAATTTTGCCTTACTGCATCATGCGGGCTGGCCTGATGCAGGAAATGACTTGCCTTATGTTTCAAATCAACCGGTTGAAATGGCACCCACTCCATTTAAACACGAGCTTGCTACCGGTTTGTATCCCATTGTTGAGAATGCAGAATGGGTGGAACGCTTGTGTCAGTGGGGTGTTAAAACCCTGCAATTACGCATTAAAAATCAGACTGATGAATTTATACAACAGCATATTCAAAAAAGTATCCACTGTGCTGCGCAGCATGGGGTGCGCTTGTACATCAATGATCATTGGCAATTAGCATTGCGTTATGGTGCGTACGGTGTACACGTCGGTCAGGAAGATTTATTAACCTTAGACATTGAAACAGTACGCGCAAACGGTTTGCGCCTAGGCATTAGCACACACAGTCATGCCGAAGTGGCACGCGCCCATGCACTGTCTCCTTCTTATCTTGCTTGTGGACCGGTGTTTTTAACTACCAGCAAGATAATGCCTTTCGCGCCGCAAGGCATTCAGCAATTGTCCTATTGGTGCAAAATGCTGACCAATTATCCTTGGGTTGCGATTGGTGGAATAAATGAAAAAAATATTGAATCCGTGCTGGCAACCGGTGTACACGGCGTCGCGATGATTTCTGCAATTACACAAGCAAAACATCCCGAACACCAGTTTAAAAAATTATTACGCATGGTAAATCATTCATGTCCTTTAGCAATGACGAATTAAATCGATACGCACAACAAATTAAATTGCCTGAAATCGGCATGACAGGTCAATTACAATTGAAAAATGCCCGCGTTTTGTGTGTGGGAGCAGGTGGTCTTGGCTCACCGCTTTTGCTGTATTTAGCGGCTATGGGTATCGGCAAATTGGGTATTGTCGATCACGACCAGATCGAACTAAGTAATTTACAACGACAGGTTTTATATCAAACTAGCCAGATTGGCAGCAACAAGGCGTTTGCTGCTCATCAGCATTTAAACGGCTTGAATCCCCATCTTGATATTGAAACTTTTCCGGTACGTTTAGCAGAAAATAATGCAAACGCAATTTTAGGTGATTATGATTTCATCGCAGATTGTTCCGATAATTTTGCGACGCGCTATCTCGTCAATGATGTGTGTCGAAGCTTGAATAAACCCCTTGTTGCGGCTGCCATTCATCAATTTAAGGGACAATGCATGACATTTACCTTGGCTGGAGCATGCTTACGTTGTGTATTTCCCATTGAACCGCAGGCAGATTGCATACAAGATTGTGCGAATGGTGGGGTACTGGGTTTAACCCCGGGCTGGTTTGGTATCCTACAAGCCATGGAAATTATCAAGATTATTTTACAACTTCATAAAACAGCTGCCAGCCGTCTGATTCGGTTTGATATGCTGAATTATCATTTTTCTGAATTAGAATTGGTGCGTGATCTAGCTTGCACAGTTTGTGCGAATCAAAAAGTTTTCCCGAGCGTACAACCGGTTAAAAATAATACCGATGAAATTTCCTATACTGAATTAACTCAGTTTATGCAAGACCAGCACATCCTATTACTCGATGTGCGCTCTACCAACGAACATGCAGCGTATAATATTGGCGGTACCTTATTTCCCGTGAGTGATCTTGTGCATCGCTTTCCTGACGTCGATAAAAACAAAATGATTATTTGTTATTGTCAGTCAGGAAAACGTAGCCAACAAGCAATACAATTATTGCGTTGTGCAGGATTTACCAATGTGAAATCCCTGAGAGGGGGAATTCAATCCATCTCTTAGGCCCATGTCACCATGGCAAATGCACTTGCAATTAGCCAGACAAACAAAAATACCGCAAGATACAGCGGTTTTAATCCCACTTTTTTGAGTTTACTTAATTTGGTTTCCACACCAATCGCACCCATTGCCATCGTCAGCAGAACAGTGTCAATTTGATTAATGCTACCCACCGCATAAGCTGGCAACAAATGCAGTGAATTAAAACCGATGACGATTAAAAAACCGATAGCAAACCAAGGCACGGTGACTTTTAATTTTTTCTTATGTTCCGACTTTGCCATACGGCTCACAAACAATGCCATCAATAATAGTACTGGCACGAGCAGTAAAACGCGGATCATTTTCACAATTACTGCAATTTCGCCTGCTTCGCTACTGACACTATTACCCGCAA
>CAYUYG010000024.1:0-4865 GCA_964449125.1 uncultured Coxiellaceae bacterium
CCGCATACAAATATTCAAAAACGGATTCTGTTATCCAAATTATAAAAGTGATAATACCGATCAAATATAATTGATAATAAATATTATGAATACCTAAACGAGCCAAAATTGATTCGTGTTGATAAACAATGACATCAACAGCTAGTCCAATTAATAATTCAGGCAAAATATCGAATAAAGTGACAAGCAATGAATAGATGGACGCAATAATCACATCTTTACGATAGGATTTTGCATAACGAAATAGACGCACGAATGCGTGAATGTTGACAGTATTCTTCATATTGGTATCGTCGCGTGTTGAAAAACAATGGATTTTTTATTCTAATATATACTTACGAATCATGTGCGCGCAGTATACCAAAAAAGAGGGATTAAGGGAATCTGTAAAATACACTACGATCTATATTGCAAATCTAATAAATACAAAGGGATTCAATTGAATGAATAAAATTATGAAGTTATTTTTGCTTATTTTTATAATCTTAAGCATCGGAACTATTATTAATACGATGATGATATATAACCAATCAATTGATTCAGGTGCCTGGCCAATTTTCTTATTTATTTTTACTGTTGTTAATTTGTTAATGTCCGCTTCTTATATTTTTATTACGTGTCGCATCAATAAAACAATAAGCTATTCATATACAGCTATATATAGCGCACTACTGAGCAGTATTTTAATAATGCTATCTGTCCTGTACTTCAAAGAAATATACTTGGGGTCGGATAGGTTATTTTATATCGTTTATGTCGTCTTCCTAATCTTACATTTTTTTATTTGCTTACTGCGAAGACCTCGCTTCAAAAAATTTCATAGTTAACAATCTAATTGGATTGACTATTTTAATCGGCGTATGTCATGCAGATAAACGATACCGTTGTAAGCGATATCATTTACTTTCATTTTTATGCACGCGGCCTGCTAACAAATAAATTGGCCATGAAACATGTTTCTTGGTACTTGCACCCCATGCTTCTTTTAATTCAGGATAAATCAAAGACAAGGGATTTTTTCCATTGTGTTGTGTATATTCTTTTACTGCAGACCACGTATTTAAATATCCGAATAGCTGATCTATATCAATACTTTTTTCAATAGTAAAAGTCGGTGTTTTAATTTTAGTAAACGGAAAAGGAATAGTTTGGTAGCCCGCATCAATATGAAGACGTGCTGGTGGCCAGTATTGATTGCCTAATATCTCATTATAAAGCTTTCTGATACTGATATTCACTTCTGGATTGACATCAATCAGCGCATAACACCAGGCGGCAATAATACTATCAGGCTTGCTAACTCTTTTAACTTCCGTATAAAAAGCATCAAAATCAAACCAGTGTAAAGCTTGTGCAATCGTTACAAGATCCACGGATACATTTTTTATACCTGTTTTTTCTGCTGGCCACGCCTGGTATTGAATATTCTTTTTTTGAGTAGCAGCGGCTAACTGAGTTGCATTGATATCCGTTGCAATCACTTCCTGGAAATAATTCGCTAACTTGACTGCGGCTTGACCGTTACCTGTGCCACAATCCCAGACTAAGTTGCGCTCACTTACAAAGCTAAGTATATACTCATATAACGCATCTGGGTAATCTGGACGAAATTGCAAATGGGCTTGCGAATCTTCACCAAAATGCTTTATGTAATCCATTTTAAATCCCTTTAAAAGCATACGAAAATATTGATTGTCGTATTGCGTTGACGTTTTCTACCAAGTGATTCAGTGTCAATTCACTTCTTGCTGTGTTTCACCATGAATTTGGTTAGCTGCAAATAAAATTTTTCTGCCAACGCTGACAATATCGTTATTAGTAACAGCTCGATTTGCCAAAATGACGATCCCAGTTTTTTTATTAGGGATAAGCGCAATATAGGCACGAAAGCCATTCGTCATACCGGTTTTGTCAATGAGTGCATCCCCATCAAACATGGGTTTGGTATAAACTTCTTTGACTTTGATTGCACGGGTTTTGATAACTGGCTTTTCCACTAAATCATCGACACGCTCAGGCGTAAGCGAATTCACTACCCAACCCAAGCCCTGTAAATCATGTGGCAATTCGACATAAGCAGTTTCAGTCATGCGTATAGGATAAAAAATGGTTTCGGGCGTTCCAGGTAAGCCAATGGCTGCGCTTAAGAAATGACGCATATCATTTGCTGAAGCTTTTATGCTTCCCGCAGCCGGCAGCAATCCTGTTTTACTCAACTCCGTTGGCTTTCCTCCTACGTCATAGCCTTGTGCGTAAAAGCGCCGCATGGTACCGGCCAGCGTAATACCACTGGCCTGCATGTGTAAAGGTTCGAAAATTTTCTTACGATACAGCTGATTAATACCCTTGTGCGTTACTTTTTCTAATGCCTGTCCTAATAAGCCCATACTGACATTGGAATAAAGCCATTTCTGCTCTGGGGCATAGATAGGTTCCAGTTTGCTTAAATAGTGCTGCAATTCAGCTGGGGTTTTTATTGTCGTGGGTAGATCAAAAGGCAAACCACCAGTATAAGTTGCTAAATCCTGCAACGTCATCTTTTCAAGCTTGGTCGATAATGTTGGCAGAAATTTTTTGACGGGCTGGTTAAATTGCACTTTCGCAGAATCCACTTCCTGGGCTAATACCAGACTGGTCATGAGCTTAGTAATTGACCCTAATTCAAAAATGGTTTGGCCGCTTACCGGGATTTTTTTCTTTGTATTAGCCATACCGAAATAATAGGATTGGGCTTGGCCATCAACATACATCTCCACCGCGACGCCGGACACCTGATTATCTTGCATAAATCGGGTAATTTTCTGGTTTACATTTTCACTATCTGTCATTTTTTCCGCTGACATAGCTGAAGTGAAGAAAAACAAGCAGCTGGCCATCACCGCTAATACCATGCTTAATTTATGTTTCATGCAGTTTCCTTTCTGGCTAAAATTCTGCTAATCGTTGTTGTCATCGTACTTTGACGAGCAGCCATTGCCTCTAGCACGGTAATTTAAATTCCTGATACACGCCACATTCTTTATAGCCCAGGCGTTGATAAAGCGGATAACCTTGCTGCGAAGCCTGCAGAACGGCAATGTGGTAACCTAATTCTTTTGCGCGTTTTAAACGAAAACCTTGCATGGCTGAGCCATAGCCTTTTTGCCGTGCACCTGCAATCGTTGACAAGGCGTGCAAGCCCGCCACGCCTGCAAAATAGCAAGCCGAACCTCTCACAACGGGTTTGCCATTGACATAGCCAACATAGAATTCAATCGGGTCTTCTTCCGTTACAATGTCGGCAAGCCATGCATAATACGTTTCAAATGCTTGGGCATTATTAGCCAACACCAATGCAAAATCCCGCAAGGTTTGTTTATCCAATGCGCGGATAATTTCCAATTCAGGGGGCATCATAATATTTGCGTCCCATGCATCCAGATCAAAATACATTGCTTGATTGTTTTCTGTATTCACATACCCGTGCTGTTGCAAATGCGCAGATAAAACAATTGGTTGATCGTAGGGCCCGAGCCACCAGGAATAAGGGACATTCTTATTTTTAAAATAGGTACTGATTTCTTGTATGCTCTCAGTAATATTGTCTTCGTTAAAATCCGCTTCCAATAGGTAATTAAACGTATCGTCCTGCAAACCGCTATTTACAATGGTGTGGCCAGGAATTCGGATTAAATCCACTTCATTAATGTATTGTGCAAAATGCGTCATGTGTACATTTAGATTGGCATCCATTGCCTTGAGAATACGCTCTTTTGTCCAGGCTTTTGCTGGAGCGCCTGTATTCGCGGCCGTAAACTGTTGACAACTTCCTTCCCATAATTTTGCTTTGGCATCGATCATTTGTACAAATTTATCTTTGCCCATGACGTATTGCTTAATATCATGTTGATGTTGGTTTGCAAGCTGTACCTTTAAAGCTTGATACGCTGCTGCATCCTGCGGATGCCGAGTTAAATAATCACGAAATCGGATATGTCGCTTAATTTGTGGATCACCAACTTCTCGCACATGTAAATGAAAACTAACGGGCACTGCAACTTTGCGGCTAAAAAAACTCCAGTGTGGCACGACACTGCGACGAAATTCTGTATAACCTAATGGCGACAGTTCTATTTTAATACGGTCGATATCATTTAAATTTTGGCATTCCAACATAATATCGATGACGGGTTTCGCGGACATCCCTGGAATTGCCGTACTGCCAATGTGATGAATTGCACACACATCCGTGCCCAAGGCTGATTGAATCAGCGCCGCTTCATGCTGATATCGTGCTGGCCATGAAGAATGATAGGAAATAACGTCGACTTTACGCTGCATGTTGTTGCCTCAGATGATATACGAAAGAACTGACAAAGCTGATTTGTGTCGGCTAATGTAGGACATCAGATGAAAATTATCAACTATTGTTTTGATTTTTGGTGATCATGCGTTCATGTTCTTTGATTAAGGTATCCACCACATCGGGATCAGCCAGCGTGGAAAGATCACCCAAATCATCCGTCTCATCATTTGCAATTTTGCGCAGCAAACGACGCATGATTTTTCCGGAACGTGTTTTTGGCAAACTCTCTGTCCATTGAATTTGTTCGAGGGTAGCAATCGGACCAATTGCATCCCGTACCGTTTGTATTAATTCCTTTTTTAACTCCGTATTTGCTTGCACTCCATTTTTTAAGGTGACAAACGCATAAATAGCTTGTCCTTTGATTTGATCGGGTATTCCCACCACGGCAGTCTCAGAAACGGATTGATGCGTAATCAACGCGCTTTCGATTTCCTGCGTGCCAATGCGATGTCCTGAAATTTTTAACACATCATCACTGCGTCCTGCTATCCAAAAATAACCCTCTTTGTCACGATAA
>CAYUYG010000024.1:4875-11503 GCA_964449125.1 uncultured Coxiellaceae bacterium
GATCACCGGTTAAGTACGCGCCGGGTACTTCACTAAAATATGTTTTCACAAAACGTTCATGATCACCGTAAATAGTTTGCATAAGACCAGGCCAGGGTTGTTTGATGATGAGCTTGCCCATTGTACCATCCGCGACGAGATGGCCCTTGTCATCAACAATTTGCGCGACTAAACCGAAAAACGGCCACGCAGCAGAACCCGCTTTCAGCGGTGTCGCACCGGGTAAAGGGGTAATCATGATGCCACCTGTTTCAGTTTGCCACCAGGTATCGACAATCGGACAATGCTCATTGCCAACAATATGGTAATACCATTCCCATGCTTCAGGATTGATGGGTTCGCCCACTGATCCCAGCACACGCAAACTCTGACGACTGGTCTGCGTTACCCAATCATCTCCCTCACGGCGCAAGGCACGCAATGCAGTGGGTGCAGTATAAAAAATATTAACTTGGTATTGATCAACGATCTCCCAACAGCGCGCAGGACTTGGATAAGTTGGTATCCCTTCAAACAACACGATGGTGGCGCCCACTGCAAGCGGACCGTAAACAGTATACGTATGTCCTGTAATCCAACCTACATCGGCGGTCGACCAATAAATTTCCTGTTCATGATAATCAAACACATATTGAAATGTCATAGCAGCATACACGAGATAACCACCTGTACTGTGCAGCGCACCTTTCGGCTTACCGGTTGATCCCGATGTATACAGTATGAATAAAGGATCTTCTGCATCCATGATGGCAGCTTCGCAATGCGCGGATGCAGAAGCCATCAGTTCGTGATACCAAACATCGCGCTTTTCTGTCCAGGCTATTTGATTTTCGGTACGTTTATAAACAATCACATGACGGACACCGGGACAGGATTTTAATGCAGCATCGACATTTTGCTTCAATGGAATAATTTTTCCGCCACGCAAACCCTCATTGGCAGTAATAACGAGTTTGCAATCAGCATCTAAAATGCGATTTTTAATTGATTCTGCAGAAAAACCCGCAAAGATAACGGAATGAATGGCACCAATGCGAGCGCACGCCAACATTGCAATGATTGCTTCTGGTATCATGGGCAAATAAATGCAAATGCGATCGCCTTTTTTAACCGTCAATTCTTTTAAAACATTTGCAAAACGACAGACTTGTTCGTGTAATGCTTGATAAGTCAGGGTCGTGGATTCGTCGGGATTATCACCCTGCCAAATAATGGCGGCTTGCGTGGCACGATTTTTTAAATGACGGTCCAGGCAATTATAAGCTGCATTCAATTTTCCGCCCTGAAACCAGACAGCGTCGACTTTATCAAACCCACCTTCTAAAACTTTTTCCCATTGTTCGAACCAAGTAATAAATTGTTTGGCGCGCTCCGCCCAAAAACCTTCTGGATCATGCAGAGCACGCGCATACCATTCGCGATATTGGGATTCGTTTAATAGAGCTTCATTAGCGGTTTGGGGTAAAACCGGATAAATTTTACTGTCCATTATTCTGTCCTTAGTGCGCAACAGCAGGTACTGCGCCAAGAGTTGCGCCTGGCATATCGGCAGGTAAATCCTTACCGTTCACTTTAATAACGCCAGCTTCGCGGGTGATGGCAATGACGTAATCATTACCGTCCTGCGTTATATAACCTTGAGTCAACCATTGATCGATCGTTTGTGAAATATTGCCAACCAACATTTGCTGCATTTGAGCTTGCATTTGTTGCTGGGCTTGCGGACTAGCTGCGACGACTTGAGCCGGTAACGGGCTGACTGGCACAGGGCCGGATTGCTTTAATTGAGTATACGTTTGAATTAAATCATTTTCTGTATCTGCTGCCAATCCAAATCGTTTGAGATTGCCTGCAAACACATCGACGGGTAACTGCTGATCCCACCAACCCAGAATTTGTAATGAAACTGACAATGAAATTTTTCCAGAACGTAACAAGTCCGCAACTTTTTGACTGAACGCAGTTTTAGCAGCATCCGAAGTAGGTGAGTTTATCTCAGTTGTTAGCGTAGGAGCAGTAGGTGGTGTGGTGACAGCAATCGGGCGTGCGCTGCGTTCTGCCATATTGCTTGCAGCAATATCAATTATTTTTTTGGCGAGCGGAATACTCATGCGTATATCTACTTTTGCATTGGTGTTGGCAAACAAATCGTCGGGTGTTTTTGGTGCAGGAACCGAAGCCGGCCAAAATAGCAATCCTTTCATATTTAATTTACCCAGCGAAGTATCGGCCAGTGCAATCACATTAATATTAGTTGACGGTGTAATCACACGGACAAGTGCTTGCAGAGATTGATTTTCAAACTCATCGCTAGAAATATTGTTGGGCATTGAGTTCACGAACCTTACTAAATTTACTAATTCATTTGCATTCAAACCAGCAAAATTAATATTAATAGTTAAGCCGGAAATGGAATTGATTGACCAACTTGGAACTGTTAACTGTGTCAAGTTGACGGTATTAGAAAATTGATATTGATTAGTTTGAGAAAGCGTTGCCTTGTTCTTAAATAATAAATTATTTAAATTAAATACTGGCGCGGAAGCCTCGTTTAACACTGCGCCTGGAACATTGACTTCACTGCTACCTATCCACAAGCCAAGCGCTTGTTTCGTTGTAGCACTGCGAATCGTAATGGGCTGCAACGAAAAATCACCCTGCCACATGCTGGGGTCGCCTTTGATTGAAACGGCACCGAATTTCAAATTGGTATCGATTTTATCCACTTCACTATGGGACGTGAGATGAAAAACCACATTTGCTGTCAAACCTTGCCAGCTCACACTGCCCATGCCCTGCGCCGTATATTGAAAAGCAGGTAAGGTGATAAGATTAAAACCTTCTTTGTTAAAATCAAATAGCGATTGCATGGTCAGCAATCCCTGAATTTTAACATTGCTATAGAGCAATCTCTCAATCTCGGGTGAATGCAGAATACTTTCGACGGCTCCCATCGCAAGGGTAGGATGATTATTAATTTTATCCATCACAATGGGACCATGAGAAATAGTCTGATCCAAGGTTACCGTTGTCATTGCTGCCAGCTGGGTAGGATCAAGCATCGGCGTGCGTTTTAGCATAGACGAAGAATCTGAAATAATCGGTGTAATCTGAATAGACGCCGTTGAACTTAGCCAGCCTTGTTTATAATTGAGAATAACAACTTTTACCTGATTTTTTTGATTGATCGCAGCGATGAAATCAAAATACTGACGCTTAAAAGACATCCCCACTAGCCAAGGCACCATACCTGCGATAATTAAAAAAATAATGAACGCAGCTTAGAAGGCAAATTTTTTCATATTATCATCCTTATAAATTTTTCAGCGATTTCCGCTTCGGCTATGGATTGATCATAAATCCAACTTTATTTTCACAATTTTAACATTAACTTTCTTGACAAGACGATTTATTGTCGTTATTTCCAATGGCGGTTATGCGCCCCGGCTTCTCGTGCTCTAATACTCGCTTGGGCTTTCTGCCGAGTACCTGAATGGGCAATCACCATCCACTTACCTCGTTTATTTTCCATAATCGTCCAACCCTTGGTTTTCGTTTTTTTTCCGACTTTATAAGGCATGCTGTATTCCTCCATACAACCTTATTTTCTTTTTGTTGTTTTTCTGGCCGTCGTTTTACGTGTAGTTGCTTTCATGGGAACCTTATCACCTTTTTTTCTTGCTTTAGACAAGGCGATGGCAATGGCTTGTGAGCGGCTTTTTACAGGTTTATGACTGCGTCCACTTTCAGCCGTACCGCGTTTAAAACGACGCATTTCTTTTTCGACTTCATGAGAAGCTCCGGAACCATATTTTTTAGGCATGATCGATACTCCTTGTTGTCTTTTTTTATTATATCACTCTCAATATCGAGATTTATGAAACCGATTTTTTTAAAAAATCCAGCATATAGCCATTAACGATACACTTGTCGCCAGCCGGAGGCAGCATTTCGCACGGGTACCATACTGACGGTATTTAATTGACGAGTGGTTCCACTCGCCACGCTTGTCCAAGTGCTACCATCCCAATGCAAGGCTGTCCCGCTGGCCCCTACCAGCCACGCATCCTGTTCATTGACAATACTAACCCCCAATAAAGCGTTACTGCCAAAAGTCTGGGATGACCAACTGGTGCCGTTATAACTCAACACACGACCACTCGCGCCCACTGCAAAACCCATATCTGCTAGACCATTATTATTTGTATCCAGCATAGCAATAGCATTAAGACTGGTAGTGACAGGTGAACTAAAGCTGCTCCACGTACTGCCATTCCAGCGTAAAATAACGCCACCATCACCCACTGCCCAGGCTTCACTGGCTGATACAACCACCACTCCGTTTAAATTTTGTGTGGTAGGGCTCGTCATCGCTGCCCAGGTACTTCCGTTATAACGCAAAATGATGCCAGCCTCGCCAACGGCAAATCCAATATCCCCCGCGCCATTACCGCTCGTATCAATCACTGAGACCGCATTTAAAGTCTGATTATTGTTATTATCTGCCGGAATGGCAGGCGATACCTGTTTAGTCCAACTACTTCCATTCCAACGTACGATGGTATAGCGCCAATTGCCCAAAAGACAAAGTGTAGGCCGCGATCGCGCACCCACCGCCCACCCTTCTTGAGAGGACACCATCGAAATACCTAGCAGATTTTGAGCATCACAACCTGTTACCGAGGAAACGCCCCAAGAAGCACCATTCCAGCGTAGGAAGATTAAATTGCTATTGGCTTCATTCGCGACTGCCCATGCGTCAGCATCAGAAAGCATACTCATTGCATTGATATTACCAGCGCTCGACCCGCCTGCCACGTTCAAGGCAGTCCAGGCAACTTCTCCTGGATAATTCCAATGTCCCAGCACAAAATTACTGCTGGAAACAGCGCCACCATACCAACCATCCTGTAATTGTACAGCCCGATTTACTTCACTCTGCGCAACCGGCGAAGTTAAGTTAGGTACGCCGGCTGCGGAAGAAACCGTGCATTGATATTGACTCACAATCGCACCACTTGCATGAGAAGAAATCAATGTCTGATTGGCTCCCCTTGTTACACTGACCAGTGTATTGCCGACTATTGCATTATAATCGATGGCTTCGCGATCAATTAACACACGTCCTGCTGGTGCAAAACTTGCCGTACTCGTAACGTTAATGGTGGTATCTGTCGTCGTTTCAGCACTGGCTAAGGTACTAACGGCATACACCGGCGAACTATTAATAGTGCTAAGCGTGAATGTGCCATTGTTCAATACAGCATTCGTTACCTGCGCAGTGCCCGCAAGACTGTCACAGGCGAGCCTGGTAGGTGAACCACCAAATCCAGAACGACTCAGTAATCGCGTGCCAATTTCAAGACCCGATTCTGCAATATAAAAACTGCGTAATCCATTCAATTGCATCGCGCTGATGCGCGCTCGGTTTGCCAATAAATTGGTGATCACCACACCCATTACCCCAATGACCAATATAAAAATCACTGCCATAATTAAAAAATAACCGTTCTGTTTTTTTGGTGATGGCATCAACTTGCGCTCCGCACGGCAATCAGCGTACTGAATGGCAAACTAAGATTGCCCTCTGTTAAAGAAAGGGTAGTTCGAATATAGCGTACCGCCGTTGGACTCGACGTACTGGCACCGCTACTATTTAAATAACTAAATGTCAAACTGGGAACACCTGTCGCAAGCGTTTGGCTATTGCGTAATAAGATAGTGCCGCTCAATTGAAATTGCACTGTCACACCATTTACATCGACAAAACTTAATTGCGTTGCCTGCAAGGTACTAATGTCGCTCGGCGAGCGAATCGTACGTAAGTCATCCGTGATTCTTTCCAGCGCTAAAAATCCTTTCCAATCTACCTCTGTCAGATTTTGTGCAGTTGTAAACATTTGATAGCTATGAAACAGGGTGCGGCTCAAGACCACAGCAATAATACCAAAGATAACGATGGTCATGACCATTTCAATTAGCGTAAAACCTCGCAGACGACGCATTAGTCATCTCCTATTTGCATGGATAATGAAGCACTGGAGAGACCACTCACACTAACAGTAATGGTTTTATAATTGGGGTCACCGTTCCAGGTCGTGCACGCAACACTCGTACTGACGCTAAATCCACTGGGTACAACACAGGCACTGGAGGAGGGAGTACTAGGACAACTTAATGCGGTATAACCATTAAAACGTCGCTGTCCTAAAAACCATTCCATACATTGTCGGGCAGTTTGCAAAGCAATCCATTGTTGATGGGCCGTCGGCGAATTGCGCAGTGCTGTTGTTGAACTAAGAAAAAGAGTAGAGAGAAGAATACCCGTGACAATGATAAATACAACCGCTTCAATCAGAGCAAACCCATCTTGGTGACGGTATCTCATTGTAACGCTCCAAAGCCCGTTTGTGGTGTGATCGTGATGTTACACGTTTGACCACCAGCCGTGAGTGGAATGATTGCGAGCGCAGCAAGTGCCGTGCCGGGGATGACACTATTTGTGTAAGGTGTACCGCGTGCATCAAATGCGACTAAACTGCTAGGTAAATTGCTCAAAGAACCCATGGTAACGCCGCTGGTTAAAATAAGGGCCGTACCGCCGGTCGGCAGTACCATAGCTGTCCCA
>CAYUYG010000025.1:0-11088 GCA_964449125.1 uncultured Coxiellaceae bacterium
CCATGGTAGGTAATGATTTAAAACTTGATGCAGGCGTGGGCGTCTGTGGCAAGGATGGTCAAAGTGTGCCGGTGGGTGTTTGGCAGCCAACATTGCGAGTTGATGAGTTAACGGTGGGCGGAACCAAATAAATGAGTATGATGAAGAACGAATTAGAATCACCTATCAATCCAGATAAATTGCAAGAGATAGCCCGAGCTGTTTTGGAAGAAGCGAAACGCGCAGGTGCTAAGCAGGCAGAAGTAGGTATTTCCACACAAAAGGGATTTACCGTGTCAGCTCGTGAAGCAAATGTCGAAACCGTTGAATATCATCAGGATAAAGTAGTGGAAATCCAGGTGTATTTCGACAAGCGTACCGGTGCGGCGAGCACCTCTGATTTGCGGCCAGAATCCGTCCGTGCTGCAGTCGAAGCAGCTTGTCATATTGCAAAGTTTACTGATGAAGATCCAGCCGCAGGATTAGCGGAGAAAGAAGAACTTGCATTTAACTATCCGCAATTGGAATTAGCAGCACCTTGGCCGATTACTGTTGAACAAGCCATTGAAATTGCTTGTGAATGCGAACGACAAGCACTGGCTTATGACAAACGGATCATGAGTGCTGAAGAAGCAACGGTGACGACAGGATCCATGTTGCAGATTTATGCAAATAGCCATGGTTTTTTAGGCTGGTTTCCGGATACGCGTCACGAAATTAGCTGTGTCGTGATTGCCAAGGCCAAAGATGAAATGCAGCGTGATTTTAGTTACAGCGCTTCATCCGATCCCGCGCAATTACATACGACAAGTTTTATCGCAAACGAAGCCGCAGAGAAAGCGGTGCGTCGCTTAGGGTCGCGACGTTTGCCGACGATGAAAGCGCCAGTGATTTTTGCAGCGGAAGAAGCACGCGGGTTGTTTGGACATTTTGCATCGGCCATTTCTGGCAGTCATTTGTATCGTAAATCCTCTTTTTTAGTTGATCACCTGGGTAAAAAAATCTTTCCAGATTTTATGCATATTCAGGAACATCCGCACTTAGCCCATGCCTTAGGCAGCGCTCCGTTTGATGAGGACGGCGTTGATACACGCGCGAATGTGTTTGTTGATAATGGAATTTTAAGTAGTTATTCGCTGGGAGTTTATTCAGCACGCAAACTAGGTATGAAGACGACAGGCAATGCCGGTGGCGTACATAATCTCACTGTTAAAACAGGGGAGAAAGATTTATCTACTTTGTTGAAAACCATGAATAAAGGATTGTTAATTACCGAATTAATGGGGCATGGCGTTAATTTGGTAACAGGAAATTATTCTCGTGGTGTCGGTGGTTTTTGGGTTGAAAATGGTGAAATTCAATATCCCGTACATGAGATTACGGTAGCAGGTACCTTGCAGGATATGTTCGCGCGCATTAGAGAAATTGGCAATGATGTGGATAAGCGAGGCACGATTCGTACTGGTTCCGTGTTGATCGAAGAAATGATGATCGCAGGGGAGTGATTGCACTCAGCCCTTGCGGAGTAATGGATTCCGGTACTAAACTCAGTACCGGAATAACAACTTATTAACCCGGGTGCAGGACGAGCTCATCTCTAGTGTTAATGAAGCGTTAGTCTTCGCCGAACTTATCGTTAACTAATTTTAGGATGGCATTAAGGGCTTCCTGTTCATCTTCGCCCGTGATAATGACATCCAGAATATTATCCTTTTGCGCACCTAAAGTAATCACACCCATGATGCTTTTAGCGTCTACAACCCGGTCGCGATAAATGAGTTCAATATGGCTCGCATATTTTTTAGCGATATCAACTAATTTAGCCGCGGCCCGAGTATGCAATCCTAATTTATTTTGAATCGTTATTTGATGTCTTATCATATTAATGATGGCTGTTAATTAGTTTGTCCTGATGCTTGTTCAGCTGAGCAAGTAATTTTTCCACCATGGCGGAAATAGCTTTGTACATATCGCTGTCTACGGCGGAAGCATGGAATTCAGAATTTTTTAAAAAAACCGTTCCTTCTGCGGTATGGTTGATGTGTTCGCTTTCAAGCGTGATGGTAATTTTAGTAATCGAATTAAATCGTTTTTCCAATGTTTGTAATTTTTCCTCAGCAAAGTTTTTTAAAGCAGAGGTTATTTCAATATTTTTTCCGGTAACATGTAATTGCATGGTGTTCTCCTCATCTCTTATAAAATAAATTCTTCACCTAGATAAACTGCCCGCACTTCTTCGTTTGTTAAAATAGCCTCGGGATTGCCTTCGCAAATTATTTTGCCTTGATTGACAATATAGGCGCGCTCGCAAATATTTAAGGTATCACGTACATTATGATCGGTAATGAGAATGCCAATTTCGCGTTTGCGCAAATGATTGATAATGCGTTTAACGTCAAGTACCGAAATAGGATCAATGCCAGCAAAAGGTTCATCAAGTAAAATAAACTTTGGATTAGTGGCGAGCGTACGGGCAATTTCAGCACGACGTCGTTCACCACCGGATAAGCTCATACCGAGAGAGTCGCGAATATGAGTAATACGGAATTCTTCCAACAATTGTTCCAAATTTTGTTTGCGTTCTGATTTGTTTAAATCAGTGCGTAATTCTAGAATGGCCATAATGTTTTGTGCGACAGTCAATTTGCGAAAGATGGAAGCTTCCTGGGGTAGGTAGCTAATGCCCATTTTTGCACGGCCATGAACGGGTAAACGTGTGATGTCTTTATCATTGAGATAAATATGGCCGTCATCAGGATTTACTAATCCGACAATCATGTAAAACGAAGTCGTTTTACCTGCGCCATTTGGTCCTAATAAACCGACAATTTCGCCGCTATTAATATGCAGGGAGACACCCTTCACAATATCGCGGGCTTTGTATTTCTTTTTCAAATTTTCAATGCGTAAGGTATTCAGCATTTATTTGTCCGGATCGTATACAAGAATAGAGCGTGCATGTTTGGCAGCAGGCACAATAATCGTTTGGTCCTTGCTATTATATAAAATTACTTGTCCATGAAAGCTGTTTTCTCCCTGAGTGATTACCACATCTTGCTCTAGCGTTGCATTCGAATCAAGTGGGTAGAATTTTATTACTTTGGCATGGGCGTGAATTTCAGGATCGCCAATTTTGGGTAGGGTCCAGTAATGCGCTAATTCAGTCGTACCATACGCTATGGCTTCCTGCATTTTATGCTGATCATTATTTTTTGTCACCAAACGGTCAGCGGTAATATGGGTTGAGCCCTGATCAACTTTGACATGTCCTTCAAAAATGTTAATGCCTTTTTTGTAATTGTAAGTTGTGGAGTCAGCGACAATAAATACTTTTTGATGATTATCTTCCGGCAGTGCCAAGGTATCGGTAATCATGGCTGTAGAAAAGCTTGCGAGCAACATCGTTATTGTTATTTTAGGAGTTTGGAACATATTCACCTTTTGCTTGCGATAATAATTTTATATCACCGGTATTCATATTGGCGCGCATACCCACTGCTTTGATTAAGGTATTCGGTTGCGTCATAGTAATCAACTCATCTGTTTCCGCGGTTTGATCATTGGGGTGAACAGTCAGCGACGGAGTTTTAATCAGGGTGGCGGGGTGATCCGTGTCGGCTGCATGATGAATCATTACGTCTTTTTGAAAATGAATTAAGTCAGCGCCTTGAGTGGCGGTTGCATGATCGGCCGTGATATACCATGGCGTCGGTGATTTGCGATACAGTGTTAATTCGGGTGAAGCAAGTTGAGTCGTGTCATTTTCTGTGAAATGCGTCATTTTGGGCGTCACGATTTTCATTTTAGGTTTGCCATATTTATCCATGATGGTGGCTGTGACATTTTCCATGAATGCATCAGGCAATAAAGTGTTGTTCGTCACCTTGGTGTTATTTGCATTATTCAACACAAAGGTCATACCAGCCGCGAGACCGAGCGCGATGATAAAAAGCATAATCAATGTGTTTTTATAAGTCATGGCAGCACGCTTTACTCACATTCGAGATAAGATTGTAATATGGATTGATAGTGGCCTTGTGCGTGCATAATCAAATCGCAAGCTTCGCGTACCGCACCTTTGCCGCCTTTTTTTTGCGTTACATAATCAACGTGTTGTTTAATAATGTCAGGCGCTTGTAAGACAGTCATAGACAGGCCGACGCGTTTTAGGACTGGCAAATCAGGTAAATCGTCACCCATATACGCGATTTCATGATCGGCGAGATTGAGTTTTTGTTTTAATTCTTGATACGCAGGGAGTTTGTGATTATGACCCAAATACGCATGTTCAATCTTTAATTCTTGCAAACGACGCACGACTGAGTCAGAGTTTTTGCCAGAAATAATTGCCACCGTGACGCCGGTTTTTTGCAAGAGTTGGATGCCTAAGCCATCATGAAGGTTAAAACCTTTCATTTCAAAGCCATCGTTGCCGTAATAAACAATACCGGAAGTGAGGACGCCATCTACATCGAGAATCAGCAGACGAATGACTTGGGCTTTTTTAATAATGTTATCCATTAACTTAATCCTGCGCGAAGAACATCATGAATATGAACGACGCCGGTTGGGAAGCGCTGTTCATCAACGACAACTAGTGCGGTAATTTTGTAAGTTTCCATAATGTGCAAAGCATCGACGGCAAGTATATCGCCAGCAATCGTCTTGGGATTTTTCGACATGATATCTGAAACGATGGTTTCGCGAATATCAGCGTTTTTATCAAAAGCGCGGCGCACATCACCGTCTGTAAAAATGCCAATCAATTTTCCTGTTTCATCAACGACCGTCGTCATGCCTAATTTTTTGCGGGTCATTTCAACTAGCGCATCGCGGAGACTGGCTTGCTTGGAAACAACGGGCACATGTTCATTTTTATGCATCAGCTCATCGACACGTAATAATAAGCGTCGTCCCAATATGCCCCCTGGATGGGAACGTGCGAAATCTTCTTCGGTAAAACCGCGCTTGTCGAGTAGGGCCATGGCAAGGGCATCGCCCATGACCAGGGCGGCTGTGGTGCTAGAGGTCGGCGCAAGACCGAGCGGGCAAGCTTCTTTATCCACGCTGACGTCGATATGAATAGTAGCGGCTTTGGCGAGAGTGGACTGTTTTCGGCCTGTTAAAGCAATCAAGGGAATATCGAGGCGTTTGATAACTGGCAGGATCGAAATAATTTCTTCTGACTCACCGGAATTCGAGAGGACGAGTAAGACGTCTTTTTTAGTAAGCATGCCAATATCGCCATGTTTGGCTTCGCTGGGATGAATAAAAAAGGCAGGGCTACCAGTGCTCGCAAAGGTTGCGGCTATTTTCTTGCCAATATGGCCTGATTTACCCACGCCCATCACCGCGATACGGCCTTCGCAATTGTGCAAATGATAACAGGCTTGCGCAAATTGGTGATCGATACGCGTGGCGAGGCTCGCTATCATTTCAGCCTCTATTTCGATAACGGTACGACCTAATTGACATATTTTTTCGATTTCCATCGGTAAGCCCTGATGATATGATTTGCGTTGCCATATCTTAGCCTTCCAGAAGGCATATGTCATCCCTGCTGGGCAGGCCTAAAACAATAAGAGAAGCCAGGTCTGACTAGCTATTTGTTCCATCTTTTGCGAAACTTAACGGATATGCACAAAAACTTAGTTGAAATCAGTAAGATGTCATTTAGCCATGAAAATGGCAGCGTCGTTTTTCGTGATGTGGATATTGTCATTCCTGAAGGCAAAGTGACCGCTATTATGGGGCCGAGCGGCACGGGTAAAACCACTTTACTGCGCCTGATAGGCGGGCAATTGCGACCGTCCAATGGCGAAGTAGTTGTCGCCGGGGAGCGTATTCATCATTTATCCCAGTCCGAATTGTACCGTTTGCGTAAACGTATGGGCATGTTATTTCAATCAGGCGGTCTTTTTACTCACCTAAATGTCTTCGAAAATGTGGCATTTCCGCTCCGTGAACACACTAACCTGACTGAATCCATGATTCGAAGCTTGGTCCTCATGAAACTGCAAATGGTGGGTTTACGTGGTGCACGCGATTTAATGCCGAATGAATTATCCGGTGGAATGGCAAGACGTGTCGCGCTGGCGCGAGCTATTGCGCTCGACCCCCAGCTGATCATGTATGATGAGCCTTTTACAGGCCAAGATCCCATCTCCATGGGTGTATTGTTAAAGCTCGTGCGGATGTTGAATGATACCTTGGGTTTAACCAGCGTCATTGTATCGCATGATGTGTCAGAAACCCTGGCAATTGCCGATTATGCCTATATCATTGTCGATAAAAAAGTTATCGGCCATGGCACCCCAGAATCCCTTCTTAATAATTCTTCCAAAGACTTGCAGCAATTTATTCAAGGATTACCTGATGGCCCAGTGCCATTCCATTATCCAGCTGCACCACTAGCCCAGGACTTTTTGCAAGGAACGACCGAATGATAAACCAACTCGCCTTACTGGGGTCGTGGGGCATTGCCAATCTCCGCCAGCTCGGTCAATCAGGTCTATTGTTGTTCCGCGTTTTGTTTCATGCGCCTAATTTTCGCAAAGGCTTTCCGTTGGTCGTGCAGCAAGTTTATGCTGAAGGTGTCTTGTCTTTATTAATCATCATTGTATCCGGCTTGTTTATTGGCATGGTGCTAGCTCTCCAGGGTTATCATTCGCTCGTTAAATTTGGCGCGACCCAAGAGCTCGGCCCTCTAGTTGCTCTCAGTGTGGCGCGTGAGTTAGGGCCTGTGGTAACGGCTATTTTATTTGCTGGCAGAGCCGGATCTGCTTTAACGGCTGAGATAGGATTGATGAAAGCGACTGAACAATTATCCAGTATGGAAATGATGGCCGTGGATCCAATCCGTCGCGTGATTACACCGCGTTTTTGGGCGGGCTTTATTTCGATGCCATTATTAACCCTGATTTTTAATATGACCGCCATTTACGGTGCTTATTTGGTAGGGGTGAAATGGCTTGGACTGGATACCGGCGTGTTCTGGTCAAATATGCAAGCAACGGTGGAATTCCACACGGACATCTTAAACGGTATTTTGAAAAGCATGGTCTTTGGCGTTGCTGTTACTTGGATAGCGCTAACCCAGGGGTATTTTGCAGTACCGACGGCGGCTGGTATTGCTAGCGCGACCACCCGCACGGTGGTGTATGCGTCATTAGTTATCCTAGGCTTGGATTTTATATTAACTGCGATGATGATAGGGGATTGGTAATGATGCCTCAACGTTTAATTGAAACGCTGGTGGGTTTATTCTTGTTATTTGCCATATTGGCATTAACGGTGCTGGCTTTTAAGGTCAGCGGTTTAACTAGTTTGTTTCCAGCTAGAACCTATACGATTACTGCAGAATTTGAAGATATTGGCGGTCTGAAGGTTCGCTCACCAGTTAAAATTGGCGGTGTGCAAATAGGCGAAGTTTCTGCAATTAATCTGGATTCGAAAACATTTAAGGGTATCGTGCAAATGCGCATCGAAAACCGTTTTAATGATATCCCGGATGATTCCTCAGCGGGCATTTTTACAGCGGGCCTGTTAGGTGATAATTACATCGCTATCACGCCTATGTATAATCAAACCTATCTGAAAGATGGCAGTAAAATTGATATTACCCGATCTGCTATGATACTTGAAAAACTAATTGGACAGCTTGTTTATAAAATTGGTGGTGGTGATAAGAACAAGGCGAAAGTAAATAACAATGACAGCGGAGATACACATGCGAACTAATAAGTTTATTCTTTCCTGCGTTATCGTTGCGTTTGGCTGGCTTACTTGCGGCATCGTACTGGCGCAAAGTGCAGCTAAGCAAAACAATCCAACGGCTTTATTACAGTATGTTGCAAACAATATGATTTCCGGATTAAAGGAAAACAAGGCAACGCTTAAAACCAAACCTGCATTAGTTTATAAGCTCGCTTATCAGTTTGTGGTGCCTTACGCTGATCTGTCTGAAATGTCGAAACGCGTAGTACCGCCGCAGACCTGGAATGCTGCTACACCTGCTCAACGTATGCAATTCCAAAAAGAATTTACCACTACTTTAATTCGTACCTATGCCTCTGCGCTGGCTGCTTATGAAGATCAAACCGTACATTTTTATCCAGTACGAGGGGGTTATCAAAATGCGCGCTCTGTTGAAGTAAATAGTGAAATAACCGGTTCAAATAGTGAACCTATTCGTGTTTCTTATCGCATGGTGCGTAAGGGCAGCGTTTGGCGTTTATATGATTTGTCCGTGGAAGGCGTAAGTATGCTCGAAAGTTTCCGCGCTCAATTCTCTGATATTTTGGCGCAGGGTGATATAAACAAATTATTATCGCGTATGTCCCAGCATAACCAAGGGTAAAAATATGTTTAAAACAGCCGATATAGTTTTTCAAAACGAACGTTTTTTCGTATCAGGCGAGCTTTGTTTTGCGAATGTCGTGTCTGTTTATAAAAAAAGTTTATTAGAATTAACTAAAGTAGCCACGCTGGATTTTGATTTTTCACAATTAAAATCCAGCGATAGTTCTGGATTGGCGCTGATGCTGGAATGGACTCGCTTTGCCAAGAAAAATAATAAACCGATTCGATTTGTTTCTGTTTCTTCTGAATTAGAACAAATTGCTAAAACTGCTGGCCTTTCTGAGTTTATCGTATCTGCCTAAGTCTGATTTAACATTTACTATCTGTCGTTGCGTTGGGCTGTTCTATTCTCTTGCCTTCCTCTTCAAAGGAAGATAACAGACGTCCTTATTTTATAGATTGGCATCTATGATGTTGGGCTTCGTGTCTCAGCCCAACCTACGTTTCTCCTGTTCTATTCTCTTGCCTTCCTCTTTCAGGGGAAGGTGTCGCGGCGGATGGGGTGTATTAAAACACCAATCCTCATCACTCACTCTGTTCGTCAAGTTGTAGCGCAGGAGGTAAGGCAAATTTTTTTCTCGCTTGGTACCAATAAAAAAAGAGAATAGGCGCAGTCATGATGAGCATGCCACCACAAAAGAATAGTTCGTAGTTTACATGATTACCGATATTGAGATTGCTTGGTGGAATAAAGCCGACGAATAAAGTGATCGTACAACCGATTAACCCTAATAAACAGGTTGTCCATAAACCTGCAGTTTTTCCAGGAATAATGAAGGTTAGATTGTCCTTTGGGTATTGCACTTTTTTACGCACACGCAAGGCGCATAAGAACATGAGGGCGTACATCAACATGTATAATTGCGTGCTGAGTGCGGACAAAAACCAGTACGAAGCATTTACGCTTGGTAAAAACAAAAATGCCGAACAAACAAATGTCATTAAAACGGCTTGTGTGAGTAAGAGATTTTGTGGAACCCCATATTTATTTTCTTTGGCAAAAAATGGCGGCATCATGCCGTATTTTGCTGCCTGACAAATACCTTTAATCGGCGAGATAACCCAGCTGATGATGCCGCCCAAACTACCAATCACAATGAGTGCGACTAATACCGGTGTTAACCAAGTTAAATGGTAGGCATTAAGAAAATAGGCAAATGTTTCGATCGTGCCATTGACTAAATTAATTTGGTTATAAGGCAATATAAAAGCAATCGCGAGTGAGCCGAAGGTCATGGTGAGGAGAATAATGACGCATGAAATGGCTAGCGCGCGCGGAAAAGTTTTACGTGGGTTTTGCACATCTTTGATGTGCACGGTGGCAAGTTCCATGCCGGCGAAGCCAAGCATGATTGCCGTTAATGCAATCCAGTTATCCGTTGTTCCCCAGTGCGGCAACATATTATTCACTGTGAGATGAATTTGTACGGGATTGCCTAAAATGAGCCAAACAATAAATAAAATAACAATCAGCATCATTGGTAAAATTAAACCAAAAATGGCACAAAAACTGGTTAATTTGGAGGATAAACGAATACCTTTTAAATTGATCAGTGTTAACAGCCAAAACAACGATAAAATAATGCCAACTAAATAAAATTTATTTTCAGCCAGGGCAGGATCAATGAGATAAGTGGCTGTGCCTGCGATAAAGGAAAGAATGGTGGGAAACCAGATCACATTATTAATCCATTGCAACCAAACTGCGAGAAAACCAATGCGTTCACCAAATGCAAGCCGTACCCATTGATAAATACCGCCTTCATTAACATTGGCAGAAAGTTCAGCAGAAACGAGTGCAGTCGGAATTAAAAAAACGATGGCGGCAAAAATGAAAAAGAATATTAGTGTGCTGCCAAACAAGGCGGTAGCAGGCAAGTTACGAATGCTATCAATTGCACCCGTAATTAATAAGGTGAGCGCAAATGTGTTGAGTTTGGCCAGTTTAAACATCTTTTTGCCCTTTTATTAACCGATTATTACTATAACCTGTTCAAATTAAGAGCGCATTAATTTATTCAAGGATACGTCGTGCCTAATAACTTATTGATAGTTTGTATGTTTTTTTTTAAAAACGGTAGGCAAAGTGAGAGTTATAATAAATCAGGGTCAAAAATAATTAAATGAGGTGCGACGTGCGATCCTTAGAAAGGGAATCTGAAAAGCTTATTACCTTAGCATAAGGCAAAGCTGAGCGGAAAATTGCAGACCGTTTGGCGGAGTCACTCCATTTACCACCCATTAAATTTCAAGATTTACTCAGCGGCCGGGATAGGCTTTCACGAACTCAAACGCGTGTTTCATTTTACGGGCACAGCAATAGCGAAGTGTTTGGTGGCAACGGTATATTTTTAACGAAGCCGATTTCGTAAAAAATTATTACGAATTCTCAAAAAATTCGACCATCACAGACATGATTTACTGTCGTGTAATGTAGGATGCGCAAGGTAGATGTTTTGCCTCCAATATAAAAAACGATTATTAGCAGCGGATCATCCCATTGAGGTTAATACTTTTCTAGGGGATAACAGCGCGAATACCATTAGAAAATCTTTTTTTGTGGTAGGCAATTTAGATGAAAATAACGAACTGAGAAAAACAGGTGGAATAAATGCCAGCAGTATTAATGATACGGAAGTGATAAAATCGACTCCTCGAAAGAAACCTTTCTAAGTTCACGATATTATTTTACTATTCCAGAATTCATTTTATGGACCAACTAAGGAAGGTGTATGTTTAAACGATTAA
>CAYUYG010000026.1:0-10917 GCA_964449125.1 uncultured Coxiellaceae bacterium
AAAATCGCGTAAATAATAAAATCATAAAATTCGAGTGCGCCGCCTAATGCAGAAAGAAAAATTATTTTTCGTTCGTGTGGCTTAAGCTGAATGATATTGAACATGCGTTTTTCCAATATGATTTGTCTTGCCTGATGTTGTAGCAGGAAAATGGTCAGCCGACAACTGACCTTAGAGTATCTTGAGGCGGGGTAATTTTACAGCATAAAACCTAATCTTCTTTATCACCTTCTACATCAGCATTTGGATCCACTGATTCACCCGCTACGCGGTGTTTCTCTGCTGCCCAGTCGCCCAAATCAATTAGCTTGCAGCGTTCAGAACAGAAGGGACGGAAAGGATTGTCTGTTGACCAGATTTGTTCTTTGCCGCAGTTTGGACAAGCAATTGGTTTTTTATTGATGTTAGTCATGATCGTATCGTTATGAATTACAGTAAGTGATGTGGAAAGATAAGTTTTCAGAATATTGTATAGGACGTTTTTCAATATCAGGGCAATAAAAACGTACGCTCATGAAATGTCGGCCCACGCTAACTTCGGGATAAGCAGCGACATCCGATGGAATACCAACTCGAATCATCCGTAAATTGGATTGAGGGTCCAGCAATTCTTGGTGAAAACCATGAATGGCAGTTTTTTCTTCTTCACGTCCATTTTTACGAACCAGATCCAGTAATACGGTGACAGCGGTACGGATTTGTCCGAACTCACCAAGCCATTCGTTAATGGTTATCTGACGGATAGCTGGCGGTTGTTGCAACCAATAGTTATAAAGTGGGATATCAAAACTGCAACCGCCTCCAGGGCTAGCTAAATGCAAACGCAGCATGTTTAGTAATTCGACATCACGCAAACGGTGGCCAATTTTGCCGCTGCTCTCGATCAAGCTACGCGATAATTCATCGAGCTGTTGGGTAAGTGCTGAAAATTTTTCTGCGTCTACTTCAGGCAGATTGCTATAACGCAATAAATTGGCATGCGAATTACTGAGTTCTTTGGCGAGTTTAGCTTTAAGATCGGGACGGTCCAGAATATGCAACACATTAATGATGTAGCCAATCACATTGCGTGTTCCGAGCATGGAAGTGTCGTTTAACTGGTGATCAATTTGCTGGAATAATTGTTCCAAGCGTAAGCAAACTCGAATGGTTTCGTTTAAGGGTTGATCGTAAATAATTGTATCTTTCATGTTAGCTAGCTATGTCTGGAAACCGTTGCGCTAATCATAGCATGCTGATTTGATATTGGACAGGCTGTTGTATTTTTTTTGTTAAAAAAACATCACAAAAATTAATATAATATGACTAAAATTAACTCTAATTCTGTTCAGTGCTAAGCTTTAAATACAAATCGTGCAATTTTTGAACTTGCGGTTCCAGGTCGCTCAGCTTGCCATCATTAATGATCACATCATGCGCGCGCGCAGCCCGATCTTCACGGGCGATTTGGGCTTTAATGATGGCTGCGATGTGTTGCTGACTGGTATTGTCGCGCGAGCTGGCGCGTTCAATCTGGACGTCTTCGGGTGCATCCACGACTAAAATTCGATCGATAAAAGAATAGGGTTTGACTTCAAATAGTAATGGAATAACAACGATGCAGTATTGTGTTGTTAAGTGTTGTAATTGGTGTTCGATTTCTTTTCGAATCAGTGGGTGTAAAATATTTTCCAGCCACATACGTGCTGTATTGTCCTGAAAAATAATTTGTCGCAATTTATTACGATCCAATTTGCCGTCTTTAATCAGATTGTAATGGGAAAAATGTTGAGTAATTTCGTGAAACGCGGGTTTTCCTGTTTCGGTAAGATCCCGCGCCACCCAATCTGCATCGATAATCGGTGCGCCGAGTTTGGCAAAAAGATTTGCGATAGTGGACTTCCCTGAGCCGATGCCGCCTGTTAAACCAATAACGTACATAACTGCTCCATAGGATACGGGCCCTATACCATGCTGAGGTAAAATTGCAAAATTTCATCACCCCATAATAGCGCAATCCAACCTGCGATGGCGAGATAAGGGCCGAAGGGAATGGGGACACTTTTAAAGTTCCATTTAATGATCATATGCGTGACGGAAATGATGATGCCGCTGATAGAGGCAAGCAAAATAACCAGGGGTAACAGCTGCCAGCCTAAAAATGCACCCAGCGCAGCAAGAAATTTAAAATCTCCTTGGCCCATACCGGTTTTTTTAGTGACCATACCAAACAGTATTTGCGTTATTGCAAAAATTAAGTAACCTGTGATGCCGCCAATGATCGCAGCGTGAGTAGGGGTAAATATGCCAAAGAGACTAAAGAACAAGCCTAGCCACAGTAATAACAGCGTCAATTGATCGGGTAAAAGGTGATAGTCTAGATCGATAAAAGTTAGGGAAATACCAATCCAGGTAAAAAAGAGGGCGGCAAGTGTTTGCCAGGTAACGCCAAATTTCCACGCCACATAAACAGACATGACTGCCGTTAAGAGTTCAACCATCGGATAGCGGATGGAAATCGGCGCTTTGCAATAAGCACATTTGCCGCGTAGCCATAAATAGCTTAAGACGGGAATATTATGCCAGGGACGAATAATTTGTTTGCAGTGTGGACAATGTGAAAAAGGCAGATACAAGCTTAATTTTTCAGTTTCGGCATGGGGTTTTAATCCGAGATAAATTCGGCATTCTTCACTCCAACTTTGTTCCATCATGCGCGGCAGACGATAAATGACAACATTTAAAAAACTGCCAATAAAGAGTGAAAGAATGGCGACGACAATCAGGAAAAGATCAGGATTGGTTTCAAAAAAACGCAGAGTTTCCATGATTAGAGTGTGCTTCCTAATTTAAAAATAGGTAAATACATACTGATAACTAATCCCCCGATTAAAGCACCAAGCACTATCATAATCAAGGGTTCAAGGGTTTGTCCTAAACGGAGTGTGAGTTGTTCAATGTCGGCTTCTAAAAAATCAGCTGTTTTAGCAAGCATGGCATCCAGCATCCCGGATTCTTCACCCACCTTGATCATTTGTACGATAAAAGCTGGAAAGAAAGAATCCGATGACATGGCCTGATGCATGCTTTCACCTGCGTTAATGCGATTTTTTAAAAGATAAATGTCATGGTCAAATGCTCTATTCGTGCGCGTGGGGCGGGCTAACTGCAGTCCCTGTAAAATAGGAAGGCCAGCGGTGCAAGCAATGCTCAGGTTGCGGATAAAATGCGCAAGTAGAATTTTTTGAAAAAATCCCCGTAGTAGCGGGAACTTGATAAATAAAGGTTGCCAGAAATTTTTCAGTAAATTTTTTTTAAAATAGTGAATGCAGATCGTCATAATGGGAATAAAAAAAAGTATTAACCAGCCAAATTTTCTCAGCTTGACGGATAATGAAAAAATCCACAGGGTGAGCCACGGTAAGCTATCTTGTGTGTCTGCAAATAATTCAGCAAAACGCGGAATGACAAACAACAACATACTTAGCATCAATACGACAGCCGTGATGAGGATGATACTGGGATAAAATAAGATTTGTTTGATACGTTGTTTGAGCGCTAATTTTTTTTCTTCACTGTCGGCAATGAGCACAAACAGATTGCCTAATGTGCCAGTTTGTTCACCCAGATGAATCAGTTGGCAGATTTGTTCGTTAAAATGCATGGGATGCTGGCGCATGCAATAGGCAAGTTGTCGTCCACTTTGTAATTCACGTTTCACGCGGGTAATTAGTAAACGCAGGGCAATTTTTTCTTGCGATTTTTCCAGAATGCCGCAAATTTTTATAATAGGAATGCCAGCGACTAGAAGTGTGGCAAACTGACGTAAAAACGCAGTGATATCGGATTTCTTAATACGTCGATTTTGTTTTTTTTGCATATACCATTGTTTGCTATATTGAAAAAAACTTTGCCAGCTCATGATCGATTACTCGGGGCGATGCGTCGCAATTCAGGAAAACTGGTCAAGCCGCGTTGTACGTATTCCGTGCCAGCTTCCCATAAAGATAAACACCCCGATTGTTGAATGCATCTTTCCATTTTTAACTTATTGGCTCCCTCTAAAATGCACTGCGCGATGTCTTCGGTAATAGGAAGAAATTCAAAAATGCCGACACGTCCAAAGTAACCCTGACAACATTTTTCACAACCCACTGCCACGTAACTTTGGCTTCGTGAATCGTACTCCTTGCAATAAGGGCATAATTTTCGCAGCAAACGCTGTGCAATAATTAAAGAAACGGTATCCGCAATTTGATAGGCTAGAATGTCCATTGCACGTAGACGGGAAATAGTTTCAAGCGAGTTATTAGTGTGCAAGGTGGATAAAACTAAATGACCTGTTTGTGCAGCCTGGATAGCGATATGCGCCGTTTCATTATCACGTATTTCTCCCACCATGAGAATATCGGGATCTTGCCGTAAAAACGCTCGCAAAACCTGCGCAAAATCCAACCCGATAGCAGGATTAATATTCACCTGGTTAATATCAGGTAATTCAATTTCAACAGGATCCTCCACGGTAGAGATATTTTTTTCTGCCTGGTTTAAAAAATTGAGCGCCGCGTACAGCGTCATGGTTTTGCCGCTACCAGTCGGGCCGGTTACTAAAATTAAACCTTGGGGTGCAGTCAGTTTGCTGATTAGCAATTCTTTTTGTGCCGCGGTTAAGCCAAGTAAATTAATGTCTGCCTGGGTTGCTTGTGTATTCAGTATTCGCAGTACAATTTTTTCTCCGCCAAGGGTGGGGCAGGTATTGATACGCAGATCAATACGCATGGATTGTCCATCGCGCCGGCTAAGCTGAATGCGCCCGTCTTGTGGCAAGCGTTTTTCGGCAATATTTAAATTAGCCATAATTTTTAGTCGCATAATCACTCGTTGTGCAAGATGTACAGGTAATTGCGCGGCTTCATAGAGTAAGCCATCTAGTCGGAAACGCACTCGACAAGATGATTCATAGGGTTCTATATGGATATCTGAGACGCGTTTTTGAATAGCGTCGTGTATTAATTTATCGACAAATTCAATAAGCGGTTCATCAATTTTGTCGCTTTGTTCGGGCAGTGCTTCATCAGGTTTGATTTTTAACAGTGTTGATTCAAGTTCTGATTCCAATTGACCCGTCTGAGTTTGCAGAATTAATTTGTCCAGTTCTTCCTCGCCAATCAAAACAGGTTGAATGATAAGACCGGTATGGAAACTGATAGCGGCCAAAGTAGCATGATCGGTGGGATCGGTCATGGCCAGTAATAATTTTTGACCATCGCGTTGTAATGGCAAGACCCGATAGCGGGAAATTAATTCCCGCTCTAATAAATTATGGAGCCGCGCCAAGGGAAGTGGTTTGTCCGCCTCAAAAATGGGTAATGCAAAATGCTTTTCACAGCAGTTTAGAATGGCATTGCTTGATACCATTTTATTTTTTACAAGGTAGTGTGTGAAGGGTATACCTTGCTGTGTAGCATGAGCGTGCGCTTCAACCGCTTTATCTAGGGCTAACAAGCCATCCTGATGAAGATAGTTTGCAAGGCCCGTTATAGAATAGTGAGGGATTTGTTTAGCCATTACATAATCCTGTTTTTATGCAGGTGCCGCTAACAGACCAGGTGCTGCCATCGTCACTGGGTTTTAAAACATAGGTTGCATTGTTTACTAATTCAGTGCCTGCCGCGGTAATCAAAGCGTTTTCAACTTTTATGCTGGCGAGGTTTTTTGTCGCTTTCGGTTCAGGGGGTATACCGTGTTTACCATTTATAATTTCTGCCAACGTTATTCCTTCCTGTAATGCTAATGCGACAGCGGTTTTGAAAACATCAGTGGCGCTAATTACTTCGGCAAAACGCGCGCGCTGTGTATAGGTTTGATAGGAGGGCACAGCCACCATGGCGAGAAAGCCAAAAATGGCCAAGACCATCATTAGTTCGATTAATTAAAAGCCCGCTTTTTGCACTGTATTGGGCATAAATTTCCTTATAGATTGGGATGAATGAGTCGGAATTCTCGGGGCGCGCATACATTAGTGAGGTTGTAGCGCTGCCGCACGAGAAGGTGGATGATGTAAATGTGAAAGGAAAAACAAAATTAACCGAACGGTTTTAGTTGTGAAAATCTAAGGGGGAAATAATTTTATACGACGCTTCATCAGCAAATGCAAGAGGACAAGTAAAAAAAGTTAAGCGAAGAGTGTGCTTGTATTGATAATCCATCCAACGAATCATTCTGCTGCATTTATGTAAGAAAAATCTGTCGAAGTAAAAGCTGTCGCGCACCTGAGAATCCTGCGTAATACTTTTACCGCCAACAAGAATTCGGCAGAAGTGAATAAAAATACCCGTTGATGCGTGATAAGTTCATTTCTCAGTACGAACTGTGTAAATTTATACAGTGCAAAGGACGGAGATTCGAGCACTTGTCTATTTATTGTGCAATTTAATAAAAACTCCCTGTATTTTCATTGGCAAAAGAAGCTATTTTATTTATACTCTCGCCTGCTTTTCCCCAAAGCGCCGACGTAGCTCAGTTGGTAGAGCAACTGATTCGTAATCAGTAGGTCCGCAGTTCGACTCTGCGCGTCGGCATCAAAATAAAAATCTATTAATCAATAAGTTGTAATAGATTAAAAGTTGATGAGTCAAGCCACTTAAGAGCTCTTCTAATTAAACGTTCCTGTAAAAGTTCCTTTTACCTCTTCGCTTGACCCTCTAACGCCAAAATAATGTGTAATTATCGGCCAGGTTATTCTATCTTCTATTTTTTTTAGTTTCTTGGTGGAAAGTATAAAGTTTAAACAATCCTTGATTTTAAACTTTTAGGGCTCAAAATAGGATTGGTTAAATATTAATCAATCAAGATTGTTGATATCTACCTAAATTAAAAAAGGTTTTATAGGTATCACCTTTATCACTTCCATCACTCTGTAATTAAATTATAATGAAGGTGTTGCGGCTTAGGAGGCTTTATGTCTGACGATAAAGAAAATGATCTAAATCGCTCTGTTGTTGAATTTAAAGCTCAATACAATATTGGAGTTCATACCAAAGGACGTAAGAAAGGCCAAATGCAAGTAAAGGAAGATATTTTTACCTTTATTGTTCCTCTGACTGATCAAGGCGAGGTTCAAGAGTACATTCGAGCTTATTGCCTTAAAAATAATATGCAGCTTATCAATTGGAATATCGAACCATTACCTGGAAAACGCCATTTTGAATTTGATTGTAAAAATTGCGGTGAACATAGTATTGATATGAGTCCTGCCAATAACGGTTTTTGTTCTAATTATTGCCGAGAAAAACACCGACTGCGTTTTTAAATCTTCTATATAAGTTCTTGTAATTTAATTCTAAATTTCTCATCCATTTCATTTTGCTATAATTGATAATGGAGACTAACCATCTCTGTGTCGCCATTGGTGATGGCGGCTAGGCAAATAACGCTTGGGGGGAGAGTCCCTTAAAGATACAAGCGGTTGTCGAAATTCGAGGGCTGATTGATCATAAGGCAATCGACGACGTAGCAACGCGTCGTTAAATAAAGAGGTGAAATTGGTTTGTTCACCCGCGGGTGGGCGTAATCGAGATTTTTTATTTATGATTACAGTCACTATCAAAGTGGAAATGGATACAAGGACAGCAATAAAATTGGCTTCGGCCTTTTTGATAATTGCTAAAATTGTTCTCTTACTACTTTAAAAAACCCAGTAGGGGCGAAAGCCCTTACTGCTAAATTTAACTTTAAGACACACTTAAATTCGATCTTTTTATATATTCATCAAGCGTACCTAGTTGATCAAAAATTTTAGCAACGTGATAATTATCTTTACTGATAGTAGCAGTATTCATTTCAGGAACAGGAAGAAGTGCGCGCCCCCCATCAACAGAGACAAGAATAATTCTCTTAAGGAAATCCCCATTGTAAATTAAGTCACACCAATAACCCGCAGCATTAGAATCAGGATGATTATTTGCCCACTGTTGAATGAAATTCTCATTCTGCATGCCATCTTCAGAATATTTCATTCTAAATCTTAGTCTAGGATCAATTTTTAAAAAACATTCTGTAATATCATTGCGAGAAATAATATACCAATCCTGTGTCGGAGATGTTGTTTGTATAAAGACTAACATTTCATCAAATGACATTTCTTTAATTGGTTTTATTCCAAGATAATAATCAGCTATAGCAGGAGCGCCGAGTAAAGCAGCGCTCAACAGTTGAATTATATAAGCTCCGGCATCAGCGGATTTATATCCGGCTAACCAAAAAATACCTGCAAGAAGAGCCACTAAAAATAATAATCCACCAATAATACGAATTGGGTTAGCAAATTCTCTTATCCATAAAAGTATTTTTCTTCCGAACATAGACTTACCTCATATTATAAAATTTCACGCCCGCATGGTTACCAAACAGATTTGATTCTCGCACATACCCCACGACAGTTGCAGGCTTTTTATGGCGTGAGACTTCCATGGGCTTAAAAAAACCAGTGCCAGCGGCAAACACCGGTAATAAAACTAGCATTTAGGGAAGGGACAGGAGCAGGTTTTTGTTTCTTCCGTATTGCGATGACTTTTTTGAACATTTCTAGAGAGTAGTTAATACCCATGCTCTTCATTCTCAAAGTCACAATCAGCCATAAATTCTCGACAACTCTTAATAAGGATTCTAACTTCTTTTCTTTGAGCCTTGGCTTCCCGCGTATGTTCGCCATGCTTCAATGCGTTTTGATTCCCTTTCGGTGCACCACTACCTTTTGCGCCACCGTGCATACGGCAACGGTTCTTGCCATTGACTGCGGGAGATAAGCAAGACGTGTGTTTCCTTGTTTTTGCCCCGCACCTAGGCGATAGCCTGTACTTATAATCCCTGTGTATGGGGTTGATTTCAATTTTTTTATCTTCCACCCTCTAACCCTCCCCTAGTACTTGCCTCCACATTACCGACAATCGCTTGGCCGCCATTATGTACATGGACATGCTCTACAGTTACTTTTTGCTGGCCTTTTCCTTGTAGCTTCTGCATGAGAGTGGCTTGCTGAATAAAAACATTTGAAAGTTTTGTAATTGCATTGATGTGATTAGACCTTTCTTGAGAATTAGTGCTTTGCCTAACAAAAACAAATTCACTTTGTTGTAAGTCGTGTATAGCAGCCATTTGCGTAGCAAGCATGGCCTTTAAAACATCATTTGCACCGAACGCTTGAAGCAAATCATTAGCCTCTTGAGTTGATTTTTGCATTGCTCCAAAAAGTTCTTCTTCATCCAAATCTTCTAAATCTGTTTTACTTACTACCTTTATTGCAGCAAATTGTTTCTGTATTAAAGTAAGTACACGCTTATCACGTTCAATATTATCTACGTTGCTTATTTCTTTTGGTTTTTGATTTATCATTGAACCGTTGAGATTGGTAGTCATTACATTCCTCTCCCTATTCTAAAATCCGGCTACCGCACTTTGTTCTTTTTTATCCATGACAATTCTTTAATTTGATGGATATTAATCGATGAATTTATACGCCGGCTCCTTACTTAAGAAGGCCACTTTTCCTATATTTTTTTTCTGCACAATAATTTTTCCCATGCTTAGTCGTTTTTGGAAATTTAACTGATTAACAGGAATAAAACCTCCATCTTGGCAAAACATTCGATATCGAGCATATAATCCCTTAATCGGTTCATAACTTACCGGATCAGGGAAGTATCCTTCTTCTTCAAGATACAGTTTTACACTATCGGATTCTTTTTCATATTGAGCACGAGCATACTTTACGGTTTCACTTTCGGTGAAATTTTTTTGCTTTAATAATCTTTCAAGTCCTTGTAGTACCCAATTAAATACGGCAGATAATTCATTTTTAATTATTTTCTGCGCTAGCTGCTTATCTTGCTCCGCTTCTGGAATAGTAACTTCGAATGGAATGATTATAAAACGCCTAAAATAAGCCTCTGTATGTTCCACGTCTTTAGGTAACTCATTGCAATTGAAAATGAGTTTTGCGTAGCGAGTTAAGGTAAAAGGACGGCCATAGGGTAATCTTGCTTCTACTGGCTCTCCGCTTACTAATTGTTTAAATATGGAAGAAATCAATTTCCCATTTATTTCACTGGCGTAATTAACTAATTTATTGGCAATCATTGCTCTAAAATAGCCATTTTCGTTAGTAAGACTTTGTAGAGAAAACTCTGATGTGTTTTGTTCTCCTAGGAGGCTTCGTACAATTTCATAAAATACTGATTTGCCATTAGCGCCAGTACCATACAAGAGTAATGTTTTTTCTAATTTCAGTGTGTTTGTTTGAATAAATACATAGCCTAAATATTCAGCCAAAATATTCTGCAAGGTTTTGTCAGGCAATACTTTGTTTAAATAAGCTAAAAATACAGGAGCTTTCGCTTCAGGGTTATATTCGAATGGCAGCTGATAGGTCATAAAATCACTGCGATTAAATGGTTTTAATTTATTTCCTGTCGGCGTTACTTGAAAAGTTCCGTTTATTAAGTTGATGTTAATCATATCCTTGGGCTGCTCAGGCTTTGGAAGGTTAGCAGCCGCCATGAATTGTTTGCCAAGCTGATCTTTAAAATTAAAATGTTGGGCATGGACATTTCGTAGTCCCATTTTCTTAGCAGCATTGCCTAGAAAAGTTTTTAACTCATCTTCTTCAACTAAACTCCAATATTCACCATTAAATAAATAGAGGAATTCATGCTGTTTGCATAATCCCCAGTTATTATTTTTTGCAAGCATCAAAACTTGATCTACAATAACAACTTGATATTGACTGTTTTTAAGTTTTTCTCCTTCTTTGAGCTCTGCCAACTGAGCAAAATTGATTTCAGTTACTTTTTCAAGAAGCTGATTTAATATGGCTGAATGGGGCCTAACGTCTGATTTAAAGTTCGCAGTTACAATATTTCTGCGTATTTTAGACACAGC
>CAYUYG010000027.1:0-7165 GCA_964449125.1 uncultured Coxiellaceae bacterium
TAAAGAGATTAATCGTCAACGGATTGACTGTGTTAATTAATGTTATGGTACCACCGCCTGTGTTAGCCATGCTCCAATTAGAAATTTGAACGCCTGAGTCAAGTGCTAAACCGCCAACGGTATTGGTTGTTAATGAACCGCCGATCACAATTGCGCCACTGTCGGTTAATACACCATTAGCAGAAACGGTTGCATTACTTAATGTGCGCAATCCAGTGATATTCAATAGATCACCATCAGCATAATTAATATCACCTGCTGCATCAGCTGTATTAGCCGCATTCCGGGCTTGCAAATTAACGCTGGTAAATAAATTACCCGTGTCATTTAATGTAATGCCAGCGCCTAGATTATTTAAAGTGGTCGCGGTCAAGATCGTGCCCGACATACTGCCGCTTTGAGTTATTGCACCCAGACCTGTCAATATCACAGTGCTTGAAGTATTAATACCACTGATATCAAAACCATTTAGGTCACGGAAAATAATCGCACCCGGCGCATTGGCGGTATCTGTCGCATTGCGCGCTTGCAGATTAATAACAGCAGGATTATGTAAATCAACATTATCCAAGGTAATGCTCGCACCAATATTATTCAGTGTCTTAACATTTAACGCATTCGTTATAATCGAACCGCTCGTACTATCACTAACCGCACCGGTAGACGTAATAGTCGTATTACCGCCAGCCGTATTCACTGCACCCGTAATGGTGGTTGCACCATTATTGGTGAGCACAAAATCACCGCCACCACTTAGACTCACCCCCGTCACACTCAAGGCGCCGGTATTCACTAATTCAATATTGCCTGATGTAGTATTCGTTGCGTTAAAACTCGTGACCGTTGAACCAAAATCTAACATGGTACCGGCAACAGAATTAGTCGTTAAGGTCGTTGCGGTGATACTGCCGCTATCTGTGATATTTGCACCAGCAGTTAATGTTGCCGTGCTAGCCGTTCCAATAGTTGCAACGTCAAACCCGGTCGCCCCGGTAAAGATAATTGCACCGGTAGCATTCGCAGTATCCAATGCATTACGAGCACGTAAATCAATGATATTGACCATGTTGCCAAGATGGCCGAAAGTAATGACGCCACCTGCATTATTCAATGTCTTTGCCATTAAACTATTAGCTATCATGGCACCGCCTTGAGTCAGCGACGTAGCAGTTAGATTAACTGTGCCAGTCGTTGCAATATTAGCAATATCGAGTGCATTAAGATCACGGAAGCTCAGCATCCCACTTTCATTTAACGTATCCGCAGCATTACGACTGCGTAAATCAATGGAAGTGACAGCGTTAGCGGCATTGAGCAAAGTGATATCTGCTCCAGCATTATTGAGTGTTTTAGCGCTGAAGAGTGTACCGGCAATTGCACCGGTTTGGGTAATATCATCGCCTGCGGTTAAATCTATCGTACTGGTGCTAGCAAGCGTGGCAATATTAAATCCATTGGCATTGCGATAACTAATTGCACCCGGCGCATTAGCGGTATCACCTGCATTGCGAGCGCGAATATCAATCGACGCAAAATTATTTGCAGCATCCAGCAAAGTAATAGCCGCACCCGATGTATTTAATGTTTTAGCAATTAAGGATGAACCCGACAGTGCACCGGTTTGAGTAATCACACCACTCGTGGTGGCAGTTAATAAAACGGTTAAACTTAACGTAGGCAATGAAATGGCTGCTGCATTAAATATTAATGTAAGATCACGTAAACTGGTTGGTAAGTTTGGCACAAGCGCACTTGCACTTGTATTGCGTAATAATAAATCACGAACATTGCCGTTATTGGTAATGACTGGCGTTGAGCTAAATACATTTGCTTGGCTAGCTAATGAAATGTCTGAATTAGCTGCGCTGACGGTAAACGTTGGTGTGCCAGTGATGGTTAATATACCTGTTTGCGTGACGGAACCACCAGCTATTACATTATACGTGCCTGATATAGTGGATGTACCTAATACCAGGGCGCTAGCATCGGTTAAAGCAACATTATTACCGCTGGTTACAGCAACGTTAGTAAAATCATTTGCTGGATTGGTGAAAAGAATATTATTAGCAGCACCTGCAATTAATGTAGTCGTACCCAGTGCAGTAATCGCTGCCGTTTGAGACATAAGACCATTCGCTTGAAGCTGCAAGGTTCCATTAGCATTGATTCCATCAATAATTAATGCGTTGGTATCACGTAAGCTAATATTATTACCTGTTAGAACTTTAATCGAACTGAAATTATTGGTAGCGGTGGCCAAGGTGATATTGTTGCTTATACCTGCTGCTAACGTCGTTAAACCCGTTACGATTTGCGTACCAGATTGGATAAGTGCGCCATTGGTTGTCACGTTGTAAGTGCCACTGATGGTTGATGTACCCAACGTCAATGCATTCACATCGGTTACACTCACATGGTTACCACTTGTGAAAGCGGTATTGACAAAATCATTATTGAGATCATTTAAAGTAATGTCATTAGCAGCCCCTGCCACAAAAGTTGCCGTTGTTCCTACCCCATTTACGATTAACGCCCCACTTTGTGTAATAGCTCCATTAGCCGTTACCGATAAATTTCCAGTCAACGTTAATGCTGGCAAGATGAGTGAGCTTGCATTATTAAATGTTAAAGTGAGTGCGCGTAAACCAGCTGGTAAGACAGGCACTAATGCACCAGCATTGACATTGCGCAATAATAAATCTTGCACATTGCCATTGTTGGTAATAATCGGTGTAGTTGCAAAATTATTTGCCTGACTGGCGAGGGACACACTGGTGATCGGTGCGGTTAATGTGAAAGTCGGTGTACCGGTAATCGCTAACGCACCGCTTTGCGTAATCGTCCCACCTGCCGTCAATGAGTAATTACCAGAAACCGTCGAGGCTCCTAAAATAATCGCATTGGCATCGGCTAATATCACATTATTACCACTCGTGACAGACAGTGTTGAAAAATTATTGCTAGGGTTATTTAAAGTAATATCATTCGAAGCGCCTGCTACTAAAGTTGTCGCACCCGTCGCCGTAATAACATCCGTTTGAGTAAGTGCGCCACCAGTTGTTAATGACACCGCCCCACTAGCCGCAATACCATCAATGATTAATGCATTGATATCAACCAAGGTAAGTGCATTGGCACTAACCACTTTTACATTATTAAAATTGTTTGTTGCAGTGTTGAGTGTAATGCTATTACCAGAACCCGCGGTTAAGGTAGTTAAACCCGTGACAATGACTGCTCCACTATCCGTCAGTGCACCACTTGTCACATCCAGTGTGCCGCTCGCAGTCAATGCACCCAATATCAGTGCGTTGGTGTCATGAACACTAACGTTATTACTCGTGGTGACCGAAAAGGTACCAAAGTCATTACTGGTATTATTTAAAGTTATATGATTTGCCGCTCCAGCAGCCAGTGTTGCAATGGTGATACCTGTCAACGCACCAGTTTGTGTAATGGCACCATTAGCAGTCGCCGTCAAAGTACCGGTCAAAGCCAAGCTTGGTAAAACCATTGCGGCGTTATTAAAAGTTAAGGTTACGTTGCGTAAGCCCGCTGGCATAATAGGCACAACTGCACTGGCTAATGTGTTACGCAATAATAAATCGCGGACATTGCCATTGCTGGTGATAACGGGCGTCGTCGTAAAGGTATTTGCCTGACTAGCCAGTGAAAGATCTGTTAAAGCAGTGGTTAAGGTAAATGTGGGTGTGCCAGTTATAGCAAGCGCGCCAGATTGCGTTATCGTACCACCGGCAGTGACATCATAATTTCCTGACACAGTTGATGCACCGAGTATCAATGCATTTGAGTCAACCACCGTAACATTATTACCACTGGTAATGGTTGCCGTACCAAAATTATTGGCAGCAGAATTAAGCGTAATATTTTGCCCTGCACCTGCCGCAATTGTCATAATACCGGTGACAGTGAGCGGACCACTATCCGTAATGCCAGCGCTGCCGGTTGAAGTCAACGTGAAAGCACCTGCTGAATTAATCGTACCCAGGTCTAAACCTGATGTACCGGAATTAGTAATAAAAAAACCGCCGCTACCCGTCGTCGCGTTCAAGGTAGCGGCTGTTATTTGCATAGGCGTTCCAACTGTGCCAATTGCACGAGCAGCAGCCTGAGACGTCAGCAAATTAATGGTACCCGTTGCACCTACATTTAATGATCCTGAAGACATGGTAATACTACCACCTGTTGCATTGCCGCCTGTATTGGTTGCAACAGTAATCGTACCGCCATTGCCTGTGGTGATATTTCGTAATGCGGCTGTACCAGTCCCGCCGCCGACTGCCGTATTCACATTGATGGCAACAGCAGAAGCACTGGTATTCGTTGTCGTAATCGAGCTACCGGCATTCATGATAAATGCATTCGTACCTAGACCATCTTGATTGGCAGCAATAGTTACTGTGCCAGAACCCGTATCAATAGTGCCGACATTCGCACCCGTGCTCATGGTAAACGTATTTTGTGCATTCCCTGTAAAATTACCGCCATTCGTCGTAATGGCAGAAGCAGCGACGCTGCCAATCGTAATATTACTTCCTGCCGTTAACACCACATTCAATCCACCCAGTGTCGAGGAAATACTATTGTTTAAAATAATGGAGCCACTTGCATTTAATGTGAGGGTTGCCGTTGCCGCACTTAATGTTTTGCTAATCGCACTTGATAAAGTAATATCACCTGCTTGTGTACCCGCTGGCGTTGTTAAAATGGTGACACTGGTACCTGCATTTAATGAAGCGATAATTGTCGCCACATTGGCAATGGCGCTATTTGCTGTTGTCGTAAATGTATTGGGAGCAAGGCCATCAAATACACCATTAACGGTTGCTAAACCTGAAATAATCACATTAGCAGGATCAAGCAACCACACTCCCACCGCTCCACCATTCACTGCATTCGCTAAAACCGTACCCATTGCTTCGAGATAAGCTTTACCCGATGTTTCAATAAACCCGCCATCACCGCCACTTATTCCAGCACGCGCAAAGATCGTGCCATAAAATTTAGTAACTTGATCTGCCCACACAATAACGCGACCACCATTTCCACTTGAAATCGCATCAGCATACAACATTGAACCTGCATCAATGACACTCGCTTGTGCATTAGCCAAGGTACCTTTGCCTTGATAATCGCCACCGATTAATATTTCACCGGCTCCTTGATCACCGCTTACATCTAATACCGCCTGATTCAATAAAACATTCTCGCCCGTGATATGAATTTTACCGCCTGCTTGCCCAGGCATTATTCCTGATGCATCTACTTTACCTGCAATACGAACGATGCCTGATTCACCACCGGTAAAAATAATTTCACCGCGATGTTGTTCAACGGATTTAGCTTGGACAATACCATCCATATTAATGACATGGTCTAACACGTTCGCTGCTGATTTCGCACTGATATAAACCTGACCGCCATCCGCCATGATCGTACCGGAGTTACGTACACCATCGGCCAATGGATTGCCGTCTTTATCCACACCACGTTCTGATGTCGCTTGCGTGATAGCAAAATTAATTAAGTTATCGCCAGAAAAATTCATGGTAATCGCCTCGCCAGAAGCGATTACCACTTTGCCAAGATTGGCTTGAATGAAACCTTTATTAATGACACCGGGTGCAACGAGTGCGATTAATCCATTTTGAGCTGCAATAATTTGTCCTTCATTGATAATTGCACCTGAATAACCAGAAACTTTATCGAATTGATATATATCATTCATGAAATTTTCGTTAGTCATATTAGCCGTCGTCGCAATCAAGCTGCCTACATTGACATACGCTGAAGGACCAAAATAAATACCAGCTGGATTCATGAGGATAATGCGTCCGGTTGCCGTTAATTGACCATAAATTTGTGATGCGCCTTGAGTTGGACTAATGCGATTTAATGCAACACCGCCAACTGGTTGTTGAAAATGGGTTCGTTCGTGTGCGCCGATATTAAAGCTTTGCCAGTTAATGATTGCTTTACCACTCGTTTGATTAATTTGAACCGTATTCGCAGCAGGAGTGGTAACGGTGGCAGAACCAGCAACAACTTGCGCACCTTCAGGATTAGCAATAACGGGAGCGGAACAAACAATACAACTCATCAGAAAGGCGCTGACAGCGCAAAGTGCTTTTTTATAAGCAATAGCATAGGGAAGGTTTTTGAGAACTTTTAAAAGCTGCCCAGCCTTATTGTTTAATATATTGTTTTTATATCCATGGTTTAACGACATTTGATCCTCTTTCCTCTTATTTCTTTAAGTCACCCTAAGTATGGAAAGAATTTGCAGCAACGTGGCCGTATGAAAATTAATTCTATTAATGAACAGCTTAAAGCAGACTTACATTGGTGGTTTTCTCGAGGAAATTGTTTACTGACTAAGTTTAGGCACTTTAAGAAAATTTAAGCACTGAAAGATATTTAAGAGGTATAATAAATGAATGGATAATCAAAGTAATTTAATGAAAGGGACCTTTGCTACTTATAATAGTCAGCAACAAGACCCTACTCACTTCGGCAGCCAGGATCAACACCTGCAAAAATTGATTAATATTCCCTATGTTTATAACTCACCCCTTTTGCCGTGTTTTGCAAACTCTAATCCTGGCATTTTAGTTTTAACAGGAAGTGGTTTAACAGGAAAAACCACCTTTCTCAAACAATTAATCGCCTTACTTTTAGAAAAGGGTACGCCTGCTAACGCCATCGGTTTTTTTCCTAGCGAGCGTGTCGAAAATGTCAACGATCTCCTTGAATTAATAAAACGCCAACATAAGAATGGCGAATCTTATAGTAAACAATTCATGTTAATTGATGATATTACGGCTATTCATAACTGGAATAGCCTCATTCAATTCATCACTGAATCGGGATGGTTGGATAAATTAGTATTAATTCTTACTTGCAATGAAAAATCTTTCTGTGAAAAATTAGAAAATTATTATCCCGACCATTTCCAATCAAGCAATGCATTCACTTTATCACCGCTAAATTTTCATGATATCGTTGCGTTAAAATATCCAAAAACAACGCTGGAAAATATCAATTTGTATGCAGAATTCAATCAGTACCTCATTCACGGAGGTTACTTGATCAGTCTCAATGATTTAGAAATGACAGGCAAAATATCAACTGAGACGATAAAAAT
>CAYUYG010000027.1:7175-10849 GCA_964449125.1 uncultured Coxiellaceae bacterium
TTTTAGTGAATTAAAAGAGAAGGTATTAATTGGAAACATAATAAACAGGAAAGTTTTTTACAAGAAATTTGCACGGCATTCATTCAACACTATAATCAACCCATTACCTGGAACATGCTAACCCGTGAAACCACCATCAACCACCCATCCACCATCGCGGATTATGCACTGACGCTTGAAGATCTTGGGATCGTTTTTATACAGTGCGCTTTACTCGAAACTTGCTTGACGGCTGCACCTAAAAAAGCTAGAAAAATTATGTTTATGGATCCTTTTATTTTCCATGTTATTCGAGCATGGATCCATCCAAGCATGAATGCGTATGACTTGCAAATCATGCCTTTACTAAAAGAAGCGGAATTATGTTCTAACTTGGCAGAAGCATGCGTTATTACTCACTATCAGCGCTATTATCCAACCTATTACATAAAAGCTGAAGGCTGCGTGGATCTTGCCTATATTAATAATGCAGCTTTTTGGCCCATTGTTGTAACCTGGACCAATCGTCTACGCACCAAAAGCTTAAAACAAATTTTAAAATATAAAAATGGAAAAATTCTTAACAAGAATATGCACTCGGGCATGATTGATCATATTAGAACCGAGCCATTACCACAGGCACTTTGGAAGCTGCATAAATGAATACTTTCCAGGAAATTAAATATGGCTGATAAAAATAATAAAATACTCGCCCTTGCAAACATGACGCCAGAAGACCAGCTGGACTTTTTACAATCCATTTTGGCAAGTTCAACTGAATATTCCATTGTAGCCACTGATCTTGAAGGCAATATCCTGGCCTGGAATGCCGGCGCAGAAAAAATTTATGGCTATACTGCAGACGAAATTCTTGGCCAAAATGCTGCCGTTCTTTTTACTCCTCAAGATGTTAACGCTGGAATTTTTGAAAAACTATTAATCGAAGTAAAAAAACAAGAATTTTGGTCAGGTGAAATGTTACGCATCAGAAAAAATGGCGCTCCATTTACCGTGTTATCCACCGTCACACTGCGAAAGGACAAACAAGGCAATCCCGTTGGCTTAACAGCAATCGCCCGTGATTTAACGGAACTACAAAATACACTCAGTGTATTAAACAAAGTGACCACTTCACGCACCAGCCTATTATTGCAAAACAGACAATTAGAAGAACTGGCCAATGAAGCCCTTGAAGCCACGCGTTCCAAAAATGAATTTATTGCCAATGTTTCACATGAATTACGCAGCCCACTGAATAGTATTATTGGTTATGCGCAAATCTTGCTAGATGGCCTAGTTGATCCGCAGTCACCTGTACACAAAGAATTCTTGGGAAATATTTTATCCAGCTCCTATCAATTATTACACCTTATCAATGACATACTTGATTTGGCCAAAATTGAATCCGGCAAAATGATTTTTAATTACCGGCAAGTTGATTTACATCATCTAGTCGAAGAAATTAAAATGATTTTCCACACTCGACTTGTTAAAAAGAACATTCATTTTGAAGTAGAGATTGACCCCGGAATTAAAAATATTGTCACCGACCCTGACAAGTTGAAACAGGTTTTTTATAATTATATTTCCAATGCCATCAAGTTTACGGAAATAGAGGGAAAAATCCGGATACAGATATCTGTTGGTCAAAACAATACATTCAAAATTGAAGTACAAGATTCAGGCATCGGTATTTTAGAACAGGATTTTTCTAGACTCTTTGTCACTTTTCAGCAGCTCGATCCGAGTACAGCCAAAAAGTACCCGGGCACAGGATTGGGTCTCGCCTTGACTAAACGCATTGTGCAGGCGCAAGGGGGGCAAGTGGGTGTGAAAAGCACGGCTGGTCATGGCAGTACTTTTTATGCGATTTTACCCATGCAGCCGCAAATTGAACCATCGACTGCATCTGTAAATGAACAGAATAATTCAGACATCCCGGTATCGAAATACTAAGGAGCTTTACATGAAAAATTTGTTCGGCATGATAAAAATAGGAAGAAATTATGTCTGGTGAATCAATTTTAATAGTAGATGACAATCCACTTAACTTAAGGCTAGTCAGTTTTTTACTTATCGCCAAAGGTTATACGGTGCATACGGCTATTAATGCTGAAGAAGCAACCAACTTCCTCGAAACACAAGAAAATGATACACCTGACCTCATTCTCATGGACATCCAATTACCTGGCATGGATGGCTTAGAGCTGACAAGTATATTAAAAGCAGATGAAAAGTATAAACACATACCGATTATTGCAATCACTGCTTATGCAATGAAGGGTGACAAGGAAAAAGCCCTCGCAGCGGGATGTAATGGCTACATACCCAAGCCTATTGACACACGAACGCTTCCTGATGTGATTGCAAGTTACCTGAAAAAACCTTCTTAAATCTCATTTTTCTTTCTTTTTTTATATTGACAAACCTCTCGGCAAACACCACTTATTAAAATTTTCAATAGCTTAGGAAGTAGTAAAAAAAAATAAACAGCATGCTATACTATCCAGCCTTAATTTAGGGCTGTGAGGACGATGGAAACTAACCAATTCAAGTTATTAGAAACGCGCCGATTTTTGCCTTTATTCATTAGTCAATTTCTGGGCGCATTTAATGACAATATATTTAAAAATGCATTAGTCATTCTGATCACCTACCGCCTTAGCAGTCTGCTAGGTTCAAATGCACAAATTTTGGTAACACTCGCGGCCGGTATTTTTATTTTGCCATTTTTTTTATTTTCAGCGACCGCAGGCCAACTTGCCGACAAATTTGAGAAATCTCGCTTAATTACTATTATCAAACTTGCCGAAATCATTTTAATGGGGTTAGCCGCCGCAGGATTTTATTTACACAGCATACCCTTGTTAATGTTCGTGTTATTCGCACTGGGCACGCAGGCGACATTTTTCGGCCCGCTTAAATATGCTATTTTGCCTGATCTCTTGCACGAAACTGAACTCATCGCTGGCAATGGCCTCATTGAAGCTGGCACATTTATTTCCATTTTATTAGGCACCCTATTGGGCGGTCTCTGCATTCTTGCTCCGTATGGTGATTATTTAATTTCTTTTCTTGCCATTGCTATTGCCATTGGCGGCTGGGTGGCCAGCTTATACATTCCTAAAAGTTCCTGTAATAATCCAGAATTGGCTATTAGTTATAATGTTGTGCAAGAAACCGCACGACTCATTAATTACTCACGCCAACGCTGGGATATTTTTTTAGCCATTCTCGGTATTTCCTGGTTTTGGTTAGTTGGCGCAACCTTCTTGTCTCAATTTCCTGTTTTTGCGAAAGATGTGTTGCACGCCCAAGCAAGTCTTGTCACCTTGTTTTTAACACTCTTTTCAGTCGGTCTTGCGATTGGCTCTTTACTTTGCAATAAAATGTTAAAAGGTAAAGTGGATGCGACGTATGTGCCGCTAGGCGCATTGGGTATGACTATCTTCACGATTGACCTTTACTTGGCTTCGACACACGCAAGATTTGTCACTACCGACACATTAATGACACTGGGACAATTTTTATCGACATTAAACGGCTGGCGAATTGCAATTGATTTAATGCTGATTGCTGTGTGTGGTGGTCTTTACACTGTTCCGCTGTATGCTATTTTGCACCACCGGAGTGACAAAGCACACCGTGCGCGAATTATCGCTAGCAATAATGTCAGTAACGCTTTCTTTATGGTC
>CAYUYG010000028.1:0-3965 GCA_964449125.1 uncultured Coxiellaceae bacterium
GTCGTATAGCAATGAAACAAGAACATAATAGAATTGGGGCTAAATGGCTAAAAGATAAGAAATTTGAACATCGCGGTGATCAATATTTTCAAAATGCTCTTGAAGAAATCGATGATTTAATCGTAAGACTGAATAATGAAATCAAACAATTAAGTAAAGGATGCTTTGCTTTCTTAAATGGTTACGAGATTCATACCAAGACCATAAAAATACAAACGCTAACCAATTTAAAAAACACGTCAGCTGATTACGACACCTTACAAAGTAATGCACAAGTAGCAAAAAATATGGCAAATTCTCGCACTTTTAATGCTCGCAAAGGCAATCAAAACGTCCATGGGCAGTGGGTAAAAAATCGTACGGGGGTTTTGATTGATCGAATTATCGATGGCAGTCAAAACTTTATCAGCACCCCACCGCAACAGCGTAGAGGAAAGGTTAATTAATTTTTTAGTAAAGAGTTTTGGGCTGCACCCACAAAAAACGCGGGCTTAGCCCAACCTACATTCTGACAGCAAAACGGAAAAACTATCCCTCAATAAAGCCTGCTTTTTTCACGAGGACATCAATATTTTTTAACACGGATAAAAGTTCAGACATTTTTGCAAGCGGCCACATATTTGGACCGTCAGAGGGGGCTCGATCTGGGTCAGGATGCGTTTCCATAAAAATACCGGCGATACCTGCTGCTACGGCCGCACGCGCCAGTACCGGCACAAACTGGCGCTGTCCGCTGGACTTATCACCGCCACCGCCTGGTAATTGCACAGAATGTGTCGCGTCAAATACGACAGGACAGCCTGTATCACGCATAACAGCTAAGGAACGCATATCAGATACCAAATTATTGTAACCAAAAGAGGCACCGCGTTCACACACCATAATTTGTTGATTGCCAGTTTCACGCGCTTTTTCGACGACGTTTTTCATTTCCCAAGGAGAAATAAACTGACCTTTTTTAATATTGACAGGGATACCCTGTTCTGCCACCCGTTGAATATAATTGGTTTGTCTGCACAAAAATGCCGGGGTTTGCAAAACATTCACCACACTTGCGACTTCTGCCATTGGTGTATCTTCATGCACGTCCGTTAACACTGGCACACCGACTTTGGTTTTTACTGATTCAAGAATACGCAAACCCTCTTCTAAACCTGGGCCGCGATAGCTATGCACGGAAGTACGGTTCGCTTTATCAAACGAAGATTTATAAATAAAGGGAATTTGCAAAGCTTGTGTCATTTCTTTCAATTGACTAGCGGTATCAATCGCAAATTGCTCACTCTCAATTACGCAAGGACCGGCGATTAAAAAAAATGGCTGGTTTAATCCAACGTCAAAGCCGCACAATTTCATTTTACCATTTCTCCAAGTTTGCTCTTCTTTTCATGGTGAATATTGGCTGCCTGAATAAAATTGACAAACAACGGATGACTATCACGCGGTGTCGACGTAAATTCAGGATGGAACTGACAGGCAATAAACCAAGGATGATTGGGCAATTCAATTAATTCCACTAATTGATCTTGTGAACGACCAGAAATCACCAGGCCTGCTTTTTCGATGGCAGACAATAAATTATTATTTACTTCATAACGATGACGATGTCGTTCAACAATGGTGTCTTTGCCATATAATTTGCGCGCAAGTGAACCCGGCAATAAATTGCATGCTTGACCACCTAAACGCATGGTACCGCCAATATCAGATTTTTCACTGCGTTCTTCACGCTCACCGGTTTGACCCGTCCATTCTGTCACGAGGGCGACCACTGGATAAGGTGTTTCGGGATTAAATTCAGTACTATTTGCATCCGGCATATTAGCTTTATTACGTGCGTATTCAATTAAAGCAATTTGCATACCCAGACAGATACCTAGATATGGTATCTGTTTTTCACGTGCGTATTGTGCTGCTAAAATTTTCCCTTCCACGCCACGTTTGCCAAAACCGCCAGGGACTAATATCGCATCAAGATGCGCCAATAACACATCTGTGCCGCGTCGTTCCAATTCTTCAGAATCAATGTATTCTATTTTTACGCGAGTGCGTGTTTGAATACCTGCATGTTTCAAAGCTTCGGAAAGTGATTTATAGGATTCAGTTAAATCAACATATTTACCAACCATGCCAATCGTTACTTCCGAATCAGGATGACGGTACGCATCCACTACGCGCTCCCATTCCTCAAAATTAGCCGTCTGCGCTTCAAGACCTAAGTGACGTATGACAATTTCATCCAAACCTTGTTCGTGTAATTCCATGGGTATTTGATAAATAAAATCCACATCCAGCAATGGAATAACCGCTTCTTTTTCGACATTTGTAAATAATGCGATTTTGGAACGTGCGCTTTCGGAAAGCGGACGATCACTGCGGCATAATAAAACATCAGGTTGAATACCAATCGAACGCAATTCTTTAACCGAGTGCTGCGTGGGTTTAGTTTTAATTTCACCCGCCGTAGGAATATAAGGCAATAAAGTTAAATGGATAAACAAGGTGTTTTGTCTTCCGAATTCAACACGCATTTGACGAATCGCTTCTAAAAAAGGTAACGATTCGATATCGCCAACGGTTCCGCCAATTTCAATTAGTGCCACATCAACCTTGCCTGCGCCTTTAATCACGCAATGCTTAATTTCATCAGTGATATGCGGAATTACTTGCACCGTGCCACCCAGATAATCACCCCTGCGCTCTTTACGAATGACATTTGCATAAACCCGGCCTGTCGTAAAATTATTCGCCTTGGACATTTTTACGCGCACAAAACGCTCGTAATGCCCCAAATCCAGATCAGTTTCTGCACCGTCTTCCGTCACAAACACTTCGCCGTGCTGAAAGGGGTTCATGGTACCGGGATCAACGTTGATATAGGGATCTAACTTCATGAGATTTACACTGAGACCACGCGCTTCTAGAATTGCGCCGAGCGAAGCGGAAGCTACGCCTTTACCCAATGAAGAAACCACACCGCCTGTGATGAATATGTATCGTGTCATAGTTTGAGTTATCTGGATAATTAGTAATGGAAAAAACCTGTTAGCGACTGTAACAAATTAAACAGGTAGCTGCAATGCCAAGTATGCTGCGTTTTAATTTTACTCTCAACTTAAGTGCTTAATATATATACAAATATTTAAATACTCCGTATTCCTTTTTTAAAAATAGCTGTATTTTGAAAACTGGCGGTTACGATGGCTTACCTCCTACTTGAGGTTGAGATAAGCAATCCAGTTGACTAGTGTCGCATATCATTTTAGGCTGTGTTGATTCCAGGATGTTTCCACGATAGGAGATGTGTAAATGTTAATGCGGCTTTTTGTAGCGATAGTTATCATCATTGCCATTGCGGCGGGTGTGTTTGCCCTTGTCCTTCATCACGATCAATTACTCGGACTAATTATTTTCCGTGAATTCTTCGATGTTGCCTTGCCGATTCTTGCTTTTGGTGCGCTGATTAAATACTTATGCTCACGCTGTTTGAAATGTGATATTTGTCACGACGATAAACACGATTAATTTTTGCGAGAAGGACAGTATGACTGTCCTTCTTTATTCTGTTTCAAATCTAATTACACAACCCATTTCTTGAAAAAATTTTTCACTCGAATAATATCCGACCACCGCAACCAATTCATTCTTGCTAAAAATAAGTGGAATACGATCACGCAGCCACGGCGGGACACGCCATTCCTGAAACAAATTTTTTAACGAGCGTGAACCACCTGAGGTTGACAAACTTTCACCGCCGCGTCGAAATCGAACCTGCAAGATTGTATTTTCTAACTTGAGATTATCGTTCAGTTGCTCAGCATGCAGTGTACCGATTTGCGGCAATAATAATGCAGTTGCAAGATTCCAATCGTAATGATCTTCGGCATCACGAGACGTTAGCATCCGCATCAAAAAAATATCATCTGCGTAACGACGCACTTCTGTATTGGCCCATCGCACAACCG
>CAYUYG010000028.1:3975-10813 GCA_964449125.1 uncultured Coxiellaceae bacterium
GCGTGCAAAACCGTGGTCAACAAACTTGCCATTTTTTTGCTACTTGGTACCGAATGGCCATACATTCGCAACCATTCACGCAAAATAAACCGTTGTTGCTCGCAGGAAAATGTCAGCAATTTTTTAACCGATAACGTTTGTTCCTGACTGCCACGACTTTCTCGCACTAAAGGTGAGAGCAAATCAGTTAGTAAAGTTTGGGCTTCTGCACAATGCGCAGCACTTCTTGCAAATGTTTGTGCGACGGCAGGCCAGCGCTGTTTCAGCAGAGGAAAAATTGCATGGCGCAAATAATTGCGGTCAAAATCGACATTATAATTAGACGTGTCATCAATCCAGCGCGGCTCACCGGCGGCTTCTTGTAATTGCTCACGCGTATAAGGTAATAAAGGGCGCGCGTGCCAAGCTTGCGAAAACTTCTTCATCTCAGGCATTGCAGCCAGGCCTTGCAAACCCGCACCGCGTAATAATTGCAATAGGACAGTTTCAGCTTGGTCATCCTGATGATGAGCCGTTAGTAATACATCCTCGGGTTGCAAACAAGCAGCGAATAAAGCATAGCGCTTGATGCGCGCTAATTCTTCAAGGCTTTCACCCTGCTCATGCGTCAAAAAAACATCATGAGTTAATAAGTCAATACCGTAGCTTTGACATACTGACTGACAATGTTGCACCCAATCATTCGCAAGCGGGTGAAGATGATGGTTAACATGAATCGCGCGCAAGTTAAGGGATAATTCATTGCGTAAGGCATGACACAAAGACAATAAGACATAAGAATCCATGCCACCGCTATAAGCAATCCAATAGGTGCGCTGCAAACCCAAGCGCAAAAAAAATTCGCGCACCCCTTGGAGCAAGATCATGTGTCTGATCCGAGCGACATGAGACGCTTGTAACGCTCATCCAATAATTGATTAATGGGCTTGGTTTGTAATTCTGCCAATTGCTGAACCAGATTTTTTTTAATGGCATCCGCCATTGCATCATAGTGACGATGTGCCCCGCCCAATGGCTCAGGAATAACGCCATCCACTAATCCTAATTTAACAATTTTATCTGCCGTTAAATTCATGGCTTCTGCCGCTTCTGATGCTTTCTCCGCACTTTTCCATAGAATAGAAGCACAGCCTTCCGGTGAGATCACAGAATAAATAGAATACTCAAGCATAAACACACGATCACCTACACCAATGGCTAATGCTCCACCTGAGCCGCCTTCACCAATCACCGTACAAATAATCGGTGTCTTAAGACGTGCCATGACAAATAAATTTCGTGCAATGGCTTCACTTTGATTACGCTCTTCAGCACCAATGCCAGGATAAGCACCTGGGGTATCGATAAAGGTAATAATGGGGAGTTTAAAACGTTCTGCCATTTTCATTAATCGTAACGCTCTGCGATAATCTTCAGGATTAGGCATACCGAAATTACGTTGAATTTTTTCCTGGGTTTTACGTCCTTTCTCATGGCCGATGACCATGACGGGCTGCCCTTCCAGGCGAGCAATACCAGCGATGAATGAAGGACCCGCTGATAACATGCGATCCCCGGACAACTCATCAAAATCAGTAAAAATACGACCGATATAATCGATGGTGTGCGGACGCTGCGGATGTCTTGCAATCTGCGTCACTTGCCACGAAGATAATTTACTAAATGTTTCTTTGATAAGCTGATTACACTTAACTTCCAGACGCGAAATTTCTTCGCTTAAATTAATGTCCGCGTCCGTGCCAACCATCCTGAGCTCTTGAATTTTAGCTTCAAGCTCAGCAATAGGCTGCTCAAAATCGAGAAAATTGATGTTCATCTCCTCACCCTTCGTATTGCGAAAACCTCCTATGATACCGAATGTCTGGCCCCAAGACTAACCTAAATTTAACCTATGTTTTTCCTATTTTAATCAATGTGTTATCTTGGTTATCTCATTCTTTTTCTATATTGAGGTATATACTATGGTTAAAAGGGAAAAAATAATGAGAGAGGTGAGCTATGTTAGGAAGATTATGGGGCACCTTTTTTGGAAGTACGGCAGATACGTTAACCCCCATGCCAGCAGCTGAACTAAACGTCTTATGCGAAGCGATTAAAAAAACAGATGGTGACAAAGTTGCACAGATCCTTCAAGAAACCTCAAGCCACCGTTATGATGTGAATACCTACACCAAATATAAGTTCACACCCCTACATTATGCATTGACACAGAGTAAAAGAGGACAAAATGAGGATAGTATTCTTGCCATTCTTGATCTGTTATATCAGCACGGCGCAGACATCAACAAACCAGCCAATGATAGATTAGCAGCCAGCCCCTTACACACAGCCGCTCGTCGTTACCAAGCAGACATGGTTCGGTGGTTAATTGATAAAGGTGCAAATATAGAAGTAACGGATACGAGCGGACAAACTCCTTTAAACTACGTAAATAAACAACTTTCTAATAATAGTAGAGAAGAACTTTATCAAGATTTAGAAATGATCCAGCGGCTATTAATTTCGGCAAAATCAGCAAAAAAATTTAAAAGTTAAACTAATTGTTTATGGTTTTAAAACAGGATCACTGTCACGGCGACGTGTTTTTTCATGCAAGGTGCCACGATCCTTATCTAATAAACCATATTCACGCATCATGCCTAAATAACCGTCTTGGTATTTCTCCAGTCTTTTCTCAAATTGACGTACATCTTTTTTGGATGGACTGAATGTATGTGAAGATAAATTCACACACTCGTACCTGGTTCTTTCTTCCGGTTTCTTAAATTGAGTTTTTTGCCATTCGCAATAGGTCATCATCGCTTCAACTAATTTAGCAGGCATGCCATAAGAAATGATGATTTTAGAATTCGAGGCCACATTTGCACTCAAAAAATTTTCAATTTCAATAACTGCCAAACGCATACAGGCTTTTTTGCTCATATGTTTGATATCATTTGGATCAAAATAAATATCCGAAACATATGAATTGTCACGCATATGCTGGACCGAAACAAAATTAAGGGTTTTTTTAGGTTTAAATAAACCTAAACGCGCATGCGGATGGTTTTCAACAACCGTATGATTAATACGCGCAGTAGTGTTTTTGTGAAATTCATTTGTTGTCGCTATCTGATCATGTTTTAAAGACGAAGCGGCAGGTGACTTGCTAAATTCTTTAACTTTCTCACTTATGATGCCATCTAAAGCAGCGGGATTCGGAGCCGTTACTACGATTGAATCGGAACTAAAATGAAGAATGCGGCGCTCTTCGGGATCTATTTCAACCATATATTTTTCTTGCGTTGTTGCAATCGATTTCAGCGCTTGTGCAATTTGAGCTAATTGCTCTGATGTTTTATGCACTGACTCATTATCGCGTAAATCCATTAGCTGTTCACGCAGATAGTCGCATTCTTCCTCCAGCTTTTTTAAAGCAGGGATAGGATTGCCAGAGTTATAAAGCAATGCGGCACGTTCTTCATAATGTGCAGCTAATTTTACATAACTTTCTAAACGAAATTGAATAGGAGCATTGTTTTTTACCGCCGCCACTAACTGAGCCTTGAGTTGCCTTGAATCCTCGGGTAATAACTTAGCATGCAAAACGAGCGGCATTTTAAGAAATTGATGAATGGCAAATTCATATAATCCATCCTGTTTGCTCAAATAAGCCGCTAATTGCTTATGATCAATCCGACCTTTTTTGTCAATGCAATGCTCCAATAGCAGCGCAAACCCCTGCATTTTTAAAGATTCCTTGCGGGACAACATTCTTTGCGTCATGAATTCACGCATTTTTTCGACGACTTCTTCTTTCGTTGCAAGTTTTTTATATTCCTTGGGTTTCATGCCCAGGCGTTGGCAAAACTTTTTCAGGGGCTCGATACCATATTTGCTTTCCAACATTTTTACTGAGTCATCAATTGACTGCTTATAAGTATCATCACTGACATTGCCAATTCTGATAAATACATCTGCCATTTCCTTGCTCGCAATAATGGTTTTGCCATATTCCAAAAAATGGTTTTTATAAACTTTGGTGCCGGTTTTGGCACGTGAAAAAGGGCTTACGTTGCGTGGAAGTCGGCAAAAAGCAGCGCCGTAATCCAAACAGACCAACTGATCTTTGCCGTCAATTTGCGCCACACCAAAGTTACCATTATGCACACCGAAATCTGCGATAAGTAATCTGGGAGCGGTAATTTCGGCAAATTCCCGGCGAAATTGCGCGGTATTCAACGTTTTATTTGCTACTTTACGGGGAGCCCGCTTAATAACCGCACTCGGGCGTTTCATTTCATTCACTTCAATATCAGCTAAATCGCGCGCAAGGTCTTGTAAGGCTGCTCGATCACCTGAGCGCATTAAATCCTGCAAATACGTGAGTGTGAGATCATCATATTTTTTCTCATAAGCAGCTTTGGTTTTGGGATCTTCCAGCTTGGCTTTATAATACGGCAATAATCTTTCCAAATAGAGTTCCGAAGCAATGGCTATTTTTTTGTCGTCTTTCGAAAAATTAGCAAATTGAGCGCGGTACTTTGCCTCATAATATTGGCGATAGGCATATTTCCAAAAATCTTCTTTATAACCATTAATAAAAACAGATTTCAAATACGTAGACTGCCCCGACTCATCCAATATAGATTCATCCTCACCAGCACGTACTAAATCAACTTGCGCCACTCGTCTTGCATCAACTTTTAATTCATTGAAGATAGAATTTAATAACGGACCTGCTACGCCTTCGCCCATGACTTTGGCCACACGAACTTTATCCTTGCGCGTATCCTGCTTAAATAAAGCGCGGTTTCCGCCAATGGTTGATTGATAAACACCGCCATATGTACCAGGTCGATTGACGCCACCAGTTTTAGCGCCAGCATACTGCCAGGTCACTCCGAAAGGAGTCGCTGCCCGTTTGCGGGTTTTAGCCATTCCCTACCTCGTTTTTTTAATAGCTATATTTAAAGTATAAGTTAAAATAGAAAAATCGCGCTTAGCATATGAAAGTATTAAGAAAAATTTTCCATTTCTAACCAAATGATTAAATGGAATAATTCCTAGTTTTGACCCAGCTTTAGGGAAAAAAGCATGAACCCAAGTTTTATACATCTTCGATTACACACGGAATATTCGCTTTATGACGGGTTATTACTCATTCCCACCCTCATGACCAAAGCCGCTCAATTTGGCATGCCAGCGCTTGGGCTGACTGACCTGGGGAATTTATACGGTGCCGTCAAATTTTATCAGGACAGCTTAAAAACCGGCATTAAACCCCTCATTGGCATAGACGTGTACGTTGTCGACGATCTACAAAAAACGACGCACCCTGCGCGCCTTACTTTTCTCTGTCAAAACAACTTGGGCTATAAAAATTTACTCAAACTGGTCTCACGCAGTTATCTTGAGGGTCAAACAACGGCCAATCAACCACTCATTAAACGTGATTGGCTTGATCACGATATTACCCAAGGATTAATTGTTTTATCAGGCGCGCAAGAAGGTGATATCGGCCAAGCGTTATTGGCAAACGATGCGCAAACTGCACAAACACGTTTACACCACTGGCAAAGTATTTTCCCCAACCGTTTCTATGTCGAAGTCAGTCGTGTTGGTAAACAGAATGAACAAGCTTATATTCAGTCGGTCGTGAAGCTCGCTGAACAATATGCAGTCCCGGTAGTGGCGACAAATGACGTACGCTTTTTGGAAGCAGAAGATTTTGAAGCGCATGAGGCACGCGTTTGCATTCAAGATGGCGTGACGCTCAATGATCCCTCTCGCGCACGTCTTTATACAGAACAACAGTATTTTCGCAGCCCGGAAGAAATGCGCGAACTTTTTCAAGACTTGCCAGAAGCATTAACCAATACCGTTGAAATTGCTAAACGCTGCAACGTCACCTTCACACTTGGCAAAAATCAATTGCCACATTTTCCCGTGCCGAGCGGTGAAACATCTGAAACTTATCTTTGCAATGTTGCCAAGTTAGGATTAGAAGCTCGCTTGCAAACCTTGTTTGATGTACAAGCAGCCGAGTTTGCAGAAAAACGCAAAGCTTATGATGAACGTTTGCAACGCGAACTCAGCGTCATCAATGAAATGGGCTTTGCGGGTTACTTCTTGATTGTGGCGGACTTCACAAAATGGGCGAAAGAAAATGGTATTCCTGTTGGCCCCGGTCGCGGTTCAGGCCCAGGCTCGCTGGTTGCGTATACATTATATATTACGGACCTTGATCCACTCGCTTTTGATTTATTGTTCGAACGATTTTTAAATCCAGAACGGGTATCAATGCCCGATTTCGATATCGACTTTTGCATGGAAGGGCGAGATCGCGTCATTGAATACGTCATGAATAAACACGGTCATGAAAGCGTATCGCAAATTATCACCTATGGCACCATGGCAGCCAAAGCTGTTGTGCGTGATGTGGGTCGAGTTCAAGCCTTGGGATATGGATTTGTCGATAAAATCGCAAAACTCATTCCTTTTGAATTGGGTATAACGCTGGAAAAAGCACTGGAACAAGAACCCCTCTTACGCGATCGCTACGAGCAGGAAGAAGAAGTCCGCACGCTAATTGATCTCGCGCGTAAACTGGAAGGCATCACGCGCAATGTCGGTAAACATGCTGGTGGTATTGTCATTGCACCAGGAAAACTAACTGATTTCGTTCCCTTATATTGCGAACCCAATGAAGCAAGCCATCCTGTCACCCAATTCGATAAGGATGACGTGGAAGCCGTGGGCTTGGTTAAGTTTGACTTTTTAGGTTTAAAAACTTTAACCATTATTGATCGGGCGTTAAGAGTAATCGACGATCAGTTGGCTAGAAAAAATGAAAAGC
>CAYUYG010000029.1:0-10785 GCA_964449125.1 uncultured Coxiellaceae bacterium
TTGAGCCTCGTTATTTGCAAGAATTAGCAGCCTCGCCTAATTGGCTACCAGGACCGGAAAAACTATTTAATGCTTTTTCTTTGCCGCTTAATCAGGTTAATTATGTCCTCTTTGGCGAGTCGCCTTATCCACGTAGCGAATCTGCAAATGGTTATGCTTTTTGGGACGAAGCCGTTCAGGAATTGTGGTCGCCGACAGGGTTAAATAAAAAAGTAAATCGCGCAACGTCCTTACGAAATATTATTAAAATGCTGCTCGTCGCAGAAGGTGCACTCGATCAAACTCAACTTGGACAAGAAGAAATAGCGAAAATTGATAAAAACCGATTTGTCCAAACCAATGCCGATTTTTTTAATAATTTACTCAAGCAAGGTTTTTTATTATTGAACACGACGCCGGTTTTACATACCTCACGTGCGCCTCATCATGATGCCCGAGCCTGGAAGCCTTTTGTTCAGGAACTCATTGAGTGTCTGGTGAGACAAAAACCCGACGTCACCTTTGTCTTGTTTGGGCGGATAGCAAATACCCTTAATGACTTCCTCCAACCCCGTACAATCACCAAATTGTATGCAGAACATCCATATAATCACTCGTTTATAACGAACCAACAAGTATTGGATTTCTTCAGACCCTTGCACCTTCTGCATAAAGAATGAGCAAACCTATCATCCTAATTGCTCTATATCGTTAAAAAAGATAAAGTCATAGTAAATAAGGAGAGGAATTTTATGCGTGTACTTCTGGTGGAAGATGATGAGTTACTGGGCGAAGGAACGCGTAAGGGTTTGATCCAGGATGGCTACACCGTTGATTGGGTAAAAGACGGCGCCCTGGCAGATCAAGCTTTAAAAACTGAAAAATTTGATTTAATAGTTTTAGATTTGGGACTACCTAAAATCCCTGGCATTACGGTTTTGCAAAATTTACGTGAACGCGGCGACACAACGCCTGTTCTGATTTTAACTGCTCGTGAATCCATTGAAGACCGTGTAAAGGGTCTGGATAGCGGCGCAGATGATTATCTGACAAAACCATTTGACCTCCACGAACTGTATGCACGCTTGAGAGCTTTGCAACGTCGTTTCGCCTCGCGCGCCGCACCGCTACTTGTACACAATGACATTTCTCTGGATCCCGCTTCGCATACCGTCACATTCAAAAGCGAACCCGTCAGTTTATCACGTAGAGAATTTGCGTTGCTGCATGTGTTACTGGAAAACGCAGGCCGTGTTTTATCGCGTGAACACTTAACGCAATCACTCTATGGATGGGGCGAAGAAGTCGACAGTAATGCACTGGAAGTACACGTACACAATCTTCGCAAGCGTTTTGGACAAGAATTTATTCGCACCGTACGCGGCATAGGTTACACCATAGAAAAAAGCAAAGATCAAAAATGATCAAATCGATCAGATACTTTCTTTTAATCAGCTTATTATTAAGCATTACCGTTGCTTCTGCCATTAATGGCATAGGCAACTATCTACTCGATGAACAAGTGATTCAGCCTTATCTCGACGGCCAATTAGTCAGGGTAGCTTCGTTGATTGGCATCATTAGTCAATCAGCGGGCACGAATAGACAGATGGAATCGGATATCCTCAATTACTTACAAAAACTTCAGCCCATCACCAATCAGCAATTCATCTTTCAGGTTTGGAATAAAAACGGCGCGATGATTTTGGGTTCATCCAAAGAATCTAGCGTTTCTCTAAAAAAAACACCCTTGGGATTTAGTGATAAAACTATCCATAGTAATGATTGGCGAATTTATACTGTCTACAATGAAAAATTGCAGGCAAAAATATCGGTGGGTGAACTTTACAATATCCGCCGCGAACTGGCCGATGATATAGCGCATAGCAATGCCAACATTTTATTAATCACGTATCCAGTATTTGGCATACTCGTCTGGTTCATTATCAGCATCGCCCTACGATCGATTACACGCGTCACCACTGAGATTTCAAGTCGCGCCTCCACTTACCTGGGCCCTGTGCAAATCACTGAAGTTCCGATCGAAATTAAGCCTCTCATAGGTGAACTGAATCAGCTATTCATTCGACTCAAACTCGCTTTTGAACGAAACAAACGTTTTGCGGCCGATGCGGCACATGAATTACGTACTCCGCTTGCGGCACTCAAAACGCATGTGCAATTGGCATTAAAAGCGGATACAGAATCTGACCGCAGCAAAGCCCTGCAAAAAGTCCTTGAAAGCGTCGACCGCAGCTCCCACGTTGTGGCGCAATTATTAACATTGAGCCGTCTGGGTGAAGAAGAAGCCTTAACTGACATTAAGCCCATGGATTTGCATAAACTGGCCACTGAGATCATCGCTTATCTCGCCCCACATGCATTTGAAAAAGATGTGGAAATCGAATTAGCAGCGCCTCCGAGCAATGCCATTATTTTGGGCAATGATACGGCGCTTGGCATCCTCATTCGCAATATAGTCGATAATGCGATTCGCTATACTCCGCCCAATGGTGAAGTCAAAGTCGCGATTATTGATACCAGCACGCAAATTATTTTCAGGACCACTGATACCGGCACCGGTATCCCACAAGAGCTCAGAGAGCGTGTATTTGAACGTTTTTATCGCATTTTGGGCACAAAAGCATCGGGAAGCGGTCTTGGGCTCGCTATTGTGAACCAAATTGCCACCCTGCACCATGCCACGATTACCCTTTCCACCCCACCAAATGGCATTGGATTGCAATTCGATGTGGCATTTCCAAAATATCATGCTTAAAATAACACCCGCAGCGATTCCCGCTGAAACCGGAGAGATAGTTATTTCATGTTAAAACGCCTATTACCGCGACAGGACAACTTTTTTCAATTATTTGAACGGGCCGCTGATAAATTGCAAATGGCTTCCACAGAATTTTCAAATATGCTGCAAAATCTGGATAACCAGCAGCATTATGTTGACCTCATCGCCAAGCATGAAGAAGAAGCAGACCAAATTGCCTACGCAAACTTTGAGTTACTGCATAAAACATTTATTACTCCGTTTGACCGTCATGATATTCATCAACTCACCAGCAACCTAGATGACATCATCGATTTAATTAATCGCATCGCTCAACGCTTTCCTTTTTATCATCTCCAGGAAGTACCGCAAGAGGCGATCCGCTTGTCCCAACTTAGCGCTGAAGCAACTAGTCACGTAAAAGAATCCATTTATTGCCTGCATTCACTCAAAAACTCAACAGAGATATTCAATCATTGTCAGGAAATTGATCGCGTTGAAAGCAAAGCACATCAGGTTGTATTGGCTGGCGAGAAAAAATTATTTTTAGACGAAAATGATTTCAAGCAATTTTTCAAACTTAAAGAAATCTACGGGCACACTAAATTAGTCATCAACCGCTGCCAGGATGTTGCCAATATTCTGAAAGGCATCATACTCGAGTACTCATGATGGAATCGTCTTTTTACTTAATCGTTGTTACGATTGGTTTCGCGCTTTTTTTTGATTTTTTAAATGGATTTCATGATGCCGCGAATTCCATCGCCGCCATGGTTTCAACGCGCGTATTAAAACCACACTGGGCTGTACTTTGGGCTGCTTTTTTTAACTTTATTGCTTTTTTATTTTTTGGTGTACACGTCGCCACAACGATTGGTATTGGCCTAGTCGATCCTAATGTGATCGATACACATGTTATTTTTTCAGCGCTGCTTGGCGCTATATTCTGGAATATATTCACCTGGTACTATGGACTGCCTTCCAGCTCATCGCACGCCTTGATTGGTGGCCTGCTTGGCGCCAGCATAGCGCACGCTGGAACGCAGCCATTAAATTGGTTGGGCATTTCCAAGGTATTGGCTTTTATTGTCATCTCGCCTTTACTGGGAATGGTCATGGGTATGTTTTTAATGCTGGTCATCGCCCGCATTTTTTTCTACTCCAATCCACATCGTGTCGAAGCTTGGTTCCGAAAACTCCAATTCATTTCCTCCGCTTTTATCAGTCTCGGGCATGGCAGTAACGATGCACAAAAAACGATGGGGATCATTGCGATTTTGCTTTATTCAGGTGGTTTAATTGGCAGTAATTTTTACGTACCATTTTGGGTTGTCATTGTATGTAATTTTGTTATTGCACTTGGAACCTGTTTTGGCGGTTGGCGAATTGTGAAAACCATGGGCATGAAAATCACCAAACTAAAACCCGTCAGTGGATTTTCTGCTGATACCGCAAGTGCCTTTACTTTGGCGCTTGCCACCATGCTAGGCATTCCCGTTTCTACCACCCATACCGTAACGGGCGCCATTATCGGCGTAGGCTCTCTCAATGGATTTTCTGCCGTGCGCTGGGGCGTTGCTAAAAATATTGTTTGGGCATGGATACTAACCATTCCTGCTTCAGGTTGTGTTGCTGCTATTTTTTGGGCATTGCTGCAATTTTTATTATCTGATGCAAGCTTGCTCCACCCCGGTTCTTTTACGAACACCTAAGCCCGGACATGTAGATGGGCTGCATTTCAGATGGGGTTGCTTGCAGCCGAGTGATGCGAGTATTGAATTGATATAAAATACCACTGCTCAATGGTCCATCATGTTGAGCAGGGACACTTTTTTCTGTCACGAGCGAAACCTTCAACGCCTTGCACGCACTCAGTTTAATTTTTTTAGGGTAAGTACCCGACACAGAAGGCAACGCCTTACCTACCCAAGACCCCAAAAATGTATTGTATTCGGGCGAATTCTTACCATGTCGCTCATAGGCTTCCAGCAAACAAAAAATCAATGCCCGTTCCTTATGGATTTCTGATGCGGGTTTGGCGAGTTCCAGGACTAATTGTTCTGAAATATTCTGCAATACTCTATCGCTGAGCTTACTTGAACATTGAAGCCCCAGCATAATTCTGAAAAAATCTTCATGCTTAATCAAACTTAAAAATAGATTCCAATATTCTTTGGCGATAAAATTAGTTAACAAATCCACTAAGTCATCTTGAGTATGGATGTCAGCAAGAAGTTTCTCAAAAAGAAGTGTCTGCCCTTTTTCACCGTACGTTGAGGTTACGGGATAATAATCCGAAGACAATTCTCGCACTAAATCGGCGCGCGCCTTATCAAGTTTATCGACCGACCTGGAAATAATGGCCGCATAATAGTGCGCCGATGCTACTGAGTGAAAGGCACAACGAGCTATTTCTTCATCATTTAATGACCGAGTGTGTTCTTCAAAAGAATTTGAAGGTTCCAACACCTCCCTTTTTAATTTATCCAATGCCAACAGTATAACCAGTGGCTTGCCATCATCACAAAAAATAAAATCTTGGGCGCGCATTTCGTAATGCGTACCGCTCTTTTTATAATTATTATTAAAGGTGCACTTTCCCGGCATCAATAAATTGAGTGACAGTTCTTGAGTTATCAGACCAATGTGTTTAGCAACGATCGTGTATGAAAGATTAGCCATCGTATACGGCGAATGTGAATAAATAACGTCGGTATTCTGAAAATATAACCATCTGGCACGTAAAAATTTTCTAAATGCCTGCAGGATGGTCTCATCCAATTCCGCTTCTGATGAGGCATATTGGTTTAAAAAATCATGTAATTTCTTAACCGCTTTACGACTTTCAATTTTAACAAGCATATGGTTTTTGAAATTTTTCTTGTTAGCCAGATGATCTTCATCAGGCATCATCTGATTTAATTCCTGCAATATTCCACGAACAAAATCACATACTTTCATTGTTAGTCTCCATAAATTGGTTGAGACTAGCCTGCTCGTTTACGCAGTGTGCAGTCTTCAAATTGAGACAACTCCTTACTTCGGATAATTGCCTGAGAAGTTAGCAAGCCCAAATCACTATTGTATTGAGTCAATGGGCCATAGCATGGCGCATTATAGAAACCATTAATGAAACCCTCAATTTCAGTCAAGCTTTTGTCACTCAACAGAAAATTCAGAAATAACTCGGAAGAAGATAATTTCGTATCTTTATCATAGCCAGTAAATCGAGAAAAAAAACTGCCTGCAAAACTTTTTACATTGTATTGCCCATCCCGTGACATTAGAGCTTGGCGATATAAATGAAGAAACAAAAATAACACAACGCGATCATGCAGTTCATTACCCGAATAAACAGACGAATCAACAATCGCAACAGACAAGGGTCTATTTTTTAACAGGGTATCTTGCAAGCTTTTTAGCTTAAAAGTACTGACATAATCCATCCATTCAGAACGATCGCAGTCCATCAATTTCAATACAAACTCATTGCTTGTCAAACGTTTTTGATCAAACCTCGGCACAGGTGGTGAGCTTGTTGAGAATAAAATGCCAGCGGGTTTTGTCTCAATTTCTTTTTCCTTTTCTTCCAGCTCCTCATATTCCGCTTCGTTATCGGAATAATAATCCTCTTCCGAACTAGAGCCTTCATCAGATAGCAAATAGTCTGAAACTTTTTTTTCCTCCATCGCTTTTTCCAACGATTTAAGGATAGCTACTTTTTCTATCACTACTTGAGGAGGTTTAACAGTTTCATGATAAAAATCTTGCTCATCACTATCATCAGAAAAATAGTCGATCGTTTCTTTTTCTTCATCTCTATCAAGAGAATTAGAACGAGAATTTTTAACAGGTTCAAAAACATATTGCGTCTGAAAAGGCTGCTTTTTGGTTTTAAAAAGTGCTTTAAGATTATATATTTCATCCTCAGAGTCAGAAATTTTTTCACTTTCTGTATCACTCTTCAATTCGAAGAGCGAGTCTAGGTTATAGCTTACTTCTTCTGGGCTACTTGAATAGTCATTTTCTGAGCGGCTCGACACTTCTTCTGGGGGACTCAAAACCTCTTGTGCGCGGCTAGACACTTCTTCTAAATGACTGGACACTTCCTTTTCAGTCTCACTGGAAGATGCGCTATTAAAGCTGCTAACAAGGTCTGCTTGCGAATTATTGGAATATTCATTTTCTGCATTGCTAAAGTGTTCATCTTCACCCGAACTACTGGAATAGTCTTTTTCCTCATCATCCGAACTGCTAGCATATTCGCTTTCGGAACTACTGGAATCGTCTTGGTCATCTGAACTGCTAGAATATTCTTCTTCCTCTTTAGAACTACTCGCATACTTACTTTCAAAACTACTGCTGTAATCTCCATCCTCATCTGAACTGCTGGAATAGTCTTTTTCTTCCTCAAAACTACTGGCATACTCGCTGTCAGAACTACTAGAATAGTCGTCTTCCTCATCCGAACTACTGGAATAGTCTTTTTCCTCATCATCTGAACTGCTAGCATAATCGCTTTCTGAACTACTGGAATAGTCTTCGTCCTCGTCTGAACTGCTGGCGTTAATACTTTCATACAACTTCACAGATTCTTCAGAAAAGTTACCTTCAAACATGTTTTCGAAACTAGAAACATTGTCTTCTATATCAGAACTTTCTTTTTTATCTGTTTGTGAATTAGGAATTGATTTTTTTGGATTTAATCGATGAGTAGATAATTTTATTGCATGGCCAAAATCTTTGGACGCTTCTTTTTTCGTTTCTGTTGCACCAACACCATATTGGTTCGCGGAATAGCCTGTACCGAGATAGCCTCTTTCGTTGAGTTTAAAATCGACTGCATCGAACCAAACGGGTCTACTGGCAAACGAGTTTTGCGACTGGAAAAACCATAAATTGCTTGAATCGGTGAATTCTGCATCTCTCGCTTGGTCGTCAGCCTCTTCGTCTGAGCCTGGATCTTCGGGATAGTCGGATGCATTTTCTGATTCCACACTACTTTCATCACCCTCTGAATCAGAGGCATCATAAGTAAATCCCCGAACTTCTTCGACCTCCCCTTCTTCCGCACTATCAAGTAACTCATACCGATTCCTTTCCTCAAAAGGCTCTGAAGCCAACATTTCCACACGATCATTTTCATTATCTTCATATAATCCAGCGCGTTCCGCCATTAAATCTCGATAATTTGAAACGAAATCAAACCATTCATTTCGGTCTTCGTCAGACATTGTTTTAATCAGTTCAATATAATCTTCAGCTATTGCGTAAAGCGTTTCACCAAGCAGTTCAGCACTTGATGCTCCGTAACTTGCATTACTAGGATGATGAGGGCCCGTAATTTCTTTTTGAAAATTATTACGAGATTTCAGTTGTTGTTTGATGGGCGCTGTCAGAATGTCATTGTAGTAGCGCTTAGCACGCGTAGAAAAATTAATAACGCGTAATTTTTCACTTTCACTTAATTCATATCGACCATCAACCGGATGCGTATGCAGTAATTTTTTTCCATTGTATTTCATCTGATCCAAACAGGCAAAAATATCAATTAAAGTCTTGTTATCATCGCTCATTACGGAAGCACGCAAAGATTGTGTATAAATTACTTTAACAGTGGGCATCAGTAATTTAATAGGATCCAAGCCAGTCACGTGCGCAATTTTCTGCGCCAGAGCAATGCATTGTTGGTTAGCGCTTCCATAATAATTAATACAATAATCTGCATCGGTATTATTAATGCGGGCCCAACGATCACCCAGAAACTCAATCAACACTGTTAATGATCGTTCATTGGCTTCTCGATCACGAGGCATAAAACGGAGTATGTCATTCAGTTCGGCGAGCGTGATTTGATTTTCGAGATAAACATCTTGATACTGATCTTTTGGAGAATGAGTTTGTGTTAGGGATAAAGACTGTAGAGTCGTTTTAAATTGATGTATAAATTCCCATATTAACATTTGCCCTTCCTCCATGAAGTTTTACTACTTACTATGAAGATAAAGGGTAAATCTTAAGGCATCCTTAACCCTAAGAGTTGTCTATGAAGGGACTTTTTTGTCTAATGCGCGAAAATAAGCTAAACGCTCTGCGATTTTTAATTCTAAGCCACGCTGCACGGGGTGGTAATAGGATCGATTAACTAGTTCAGTGGGAAAATAATTTTCGCCAGCTGCATACGCTTCAGGTTCATCATGTGCATAACGATAAGCTTTTCCATAACCTAAATTTTTCATTAATTTAGTAGGCGCATTGCGTAAGTGTATAGGCACATCCAATGAACCATACTGTTTTGCATCTTGCATTGCCTCACCAAAGGCGCGATACACGGCATTACTTTTTGGTGCGCAAGATAAATATACGATCGCTTCTGCGATAGCTAGCTCACCTTCTGGCGAACCTAAACGTTCATATACATGACAAGCCCGCATAGCCATTTCAAGACCGCGCGGATCTGCCAGGCCAATATCTTCACTTGCCATACGAATCACTCGTCTTGCGATATAAAGAGGGTCACAACCTCCATCCAACATACGGCATAACCAATAAAGTGCTGCATCCGGTGCAGAACCCCGTACAGATTTATGTAGTGCTGAAATTTGGTCAAAAAATGCTTCGCCTTGCTTATCAAAGCGTCGTAAATTAACTTGCATGACTTCAGCTAATAATTCCTTAGTGACAATTAATGTATTACTTTGAGTTTGTGCAAGATCAGTGATGATTTCCAATAGATTTAATGCTTGGCGGGCATCTCCGTCAGCCGCTTGTACCAAGGTCTCCTGCAATTCCTCTGGAAAATCTATGGTTAATCTGCCCAAACCGCGTTCTTTATCCCTTAGCGCAACCCGCACAACTTGCAACAAATCGTTTGTCGTTAAACTTTTTAAAACATACACGCGCGCTCGAGAAAGTAAGGCATTATTTAATTCAAACGAAGGATTTTCAGTGGTGGCGCCGATTAAAATAAAGGTGCCGTTTTCCACATAGGGTAAAAATACATCTTGTTGAGACTTGTTAAATCGATGAACTTCATCGATAAACAAAATCGTGGCTTGCTGTGTTTGTTCACGCGCCGCTTGCGCTTCTTCAACAACTTTACGAATATCTTTCACACCGGAAAAAATAGCTGACAAACGCTCAAAGCGTGCATGTGTTGTGTTGGCCATCAGTTGCGCTAGTGTGGTTTTACCTGTACCTGGCGGTCCCCACAGAATCATTGAATGTAAAATACCCTGCTCAATGGCACGGCGCAGCGGTTTACCTTTGCCCAGCAAATGTTCCTGGCCAATAAATTCGTCCAGAGATTGTGGCCGCATACGCGTGGCAAGCGGTTGGAAGGCAAGCTCAGTTTTATTGTTGTTTGGTTTCATCGATCACATCTGTATTCGCCGGTGATTTGAAGATGAACTGGCTAGCAGGCACATTCACATTAGTTTCAATTTTGTTAAACTTGATACCGGTGATATGACCTAAATGATCTTCCAGGCGCATTTCCAGTATTTGTTTATTATTAAAACACATTTGTACCGAGGCGATATTATCCGATGCTTTTGGCACCAGGGTAAACCAACGCCAGCCAGTAGACGAAGCCGGTTTTTCAGTTACTGTAAAATCATTATCTAACACAGTTACTTTATGGCTAAGCAATAATGCAGGCGTATCTCCTGCTGCTTTCTTGATCGTACGAATCGTGACTTGTTCTAAATCAGGATCATAAATCCATAATTGATCGCCATTGGCAATAATTAATTGTGGAATAGGTTTTTTAACTTGCCACCGGAAATGATTAGGACGCTGCATGGACATCTGACCAGTGGATTGCTGCACCGCTTTACCATGATTATCGTAAACCGTCTGATTAAACTCCGCGCGCATGCTTTGCACGCCGTTTAATAAGCTGGTTAAGTCATCGGAAGGCGTCGCTTGTGCGCAGGCGCATATTCCCCAAAAAAATAATACTTTTAATGCACGTGGAAACAACATGCTAACCCCTCTTGTTAAATCAATCAGTGACTGGCTCG
>CAYUYG010000030.1:0-10701 GCA_964449125.1 uncultured Coxiellaceae bacterium
ATTCTTGATAGTTGCCATACAAAAACACATTCCAATATTCACTTAACGCTAAAACAAATAATTCATCACGTTTTAGAGCACTTTTTTTAATTTCTAAACGCGAAGCTAATTGCTCTTTTTTATTTAAAGGTTGACGGGCATCTTTTTTGAGCTTCCCTGCTTGTTCAGTCATTTGCCAATCAAAGTTGCGTGCAACATGTAAATGAGTCGTTGGACAGGTTAACTCAAATAAGGGTACATGATATTCTAGTGCTTTTACAAAACAAGCGGCGGCAATCATTTGGTGATGTTGTGCATCGCCTGCAGCAATACTAGCTAAATTCACTTGCCCCAAACAGCTATAACTGAGTCCTTTATTAGTTGATGAACTGGTTTTTTCCAAAGATAGTTCAACACAATGTTGGTAAATACTACCCTCCTGAGTAGAATTTTTTTCGGGCATCTTTCTTGTAGAAAATGCTGTAATATCTGCGCTTATATAGAATAAAATTTGAACCAATACTTCTTCGGAGGTATTGTTCAATCTCTTTTTGATTAACTGTAAGTAATGGTCATTTTGGCGAGAGGAAGTTATGTTAGAGGGATATTGTAATTCGAGTGCGGTTGCTAATTGTACTAATATAATTGTGATTTCTTCGACATACATATTTTTTTCAAGCGAAATGCTCGATAATAATTTAAAACGAGCAAGATTTTTCTGAACGTATTCAGGTAAATTCTCTAATGTTTCAATATGCAGTAAAAATTCTTTTCTAAATTCATCCGGTGAACCAATAAAAAGTAAGGTATGGCAGTAAAATGTTAAGGTGGAATTTTTTTCCCATTTATAAATTTCAAGTAATGTTCGCCCGGAAATTGAACAATTATTGTAAGCAAAATTCGCCGTTGCAATACATTCTACTGCGGGTAGAAGTTTTTTAAATTCATCCCGATCTTCTTCTTTTTTTGCATCAATTATTTTTTCTACACATTCTTTAAGACAGATTTTAATGTTTAGCTGGTGGGTTGGTTCTAAATACTCTAAAAATTTCACTGCCTGAATTGCGTACTGTAAAGCTTTAATTAAATTTCCTGCTTGCTGCTGCTCTACGTTGTATTCATATAAACGACAAAGCATTAAATTAAGACTTGAATCAAAAAGATTCAAGTCATTATGTTCAGGTGAAACAATTTCTAGAGATCCATAAGTTTCATCAGTAGTGATATCGCTACAAATACTGTGTAAATGTATTGCTCGCTTAAATAGCGAATTAAAGTTATCTCTGGCTACGAGGGGAACTTCACCTTGAACTTGATTAGTATTGACTGTTACTACTAAAGAAAGAAAGTCCATATTTAATTTTTGTACTTTCGGTCTAATATGTGCCACTAAAAGTGTGTAACGATGTTTAATATTGCTTTCAATTTTCAGTATAAAAGCCGGATCAAAATAATCTCTATTCGATTTAAAATCTTGAGCAGCCTCGACTGCACAAAGCAAAGCATCAGATAATGCCGGCTTTCGCTGCTCCTCTACCGCATATCCGTATAAATAAGAAAGATTAAAATTTAAAATTGCCCTAAATAGAAGGAGCTGTTTTCTTTCCTCAGCAATAAGCCGCCCTCTCTCGAGTACACCATCACAAATTTGCCTTAACTCAACAAAGGCAGTAAATAGCTGATTGAAAGAATAGTAGTAAACACGTGGGATTTTATTTTCTACAACCTTCGACTCTAAGTCAGCATAAGCTAGAGCTAATTCATGCGATTTTAGTCCTATTTTACCCAATAACTTGGGCATATTTTCCAATATTTCAGAAAAGTCCTCAGCTTCCTCTACCGCTTTTTTTCGATCATTAATATATTGTATGAACTGTTCATGCATCTGCTCCCCACCATCAGCAAATGTTTCACAAATTTTCTCCACTTCCTCGAGAGAGATGTTCTCTTTTTTTTCTTCGGGTCTTTGGAGATCTTTTCCAGATTGCATGCTTTTTTCTCTTTATAGTTGTGCTAAATTTAGCGCAAATAATAGGTAAAAAAAATGCGAATGGCAAATAAATATATTTAAAGTTTATAAAGCGCGTATTCCAGATGTCTGTAAAATGTACGGTATATGCCGCCCGATATTATATGCCTTTCATTATACGTTTTGCTGAATCTTAATCCTTTGGATAATTGCCATATGATGTTAAATTGATTCAGCTTTGAATGGTTTTTATGGAATGAAACTAAGGAATAGCAATGATAGGAAGAAACAAAAGGACAGGGAGCCAATGTCTGCATCAGGCTCTCATCATGACCATAGCCTTATTTGCAGATTCTAACAGTTTTGCCCAGGGTGAACAGTGTGGTATCAATGTTTTTAATCAGGCATGCCCTTGGCGACCCATCGTTTCCATTGGTAGCGGGGCGGCTCTATCGTCTGGCCTGGGTCAGTCAAAAACTTTTCCCATTCTTAATCCAGTGACTGATCAATTTTTTGTATATAGCCCGAAAAACTCAACTCAAACAGTAGGCGTATTTGATGGTTTCGCTGGAGTTGAATGGGCATTTCAGCCCAACTGGTCCCTTCAAATGGGTTTTGATTATAATCAAGCGTGGAATTTTGCGGCAGAAGGAACCTTGTTACAAGGAGCAGATGCCCAATCCGCCGACCAATATACTTATCAATACAGCGTGTTGACACGCCAATTATTAGCAGAAGGAAAATTACTTTATCGTTTCAAAGACCGATATTTACCCTACATTTTATTAGGATTAGGCGCGGCACTTAATGATGCGACTGACTATGAAACAAATGTTCCGCCATTTTTAACCTTTACTCGCCAATACAAAAATCATACACAAACTTCCTTTACCTACACCGTAGGGATAGGAATGGATGTTGATATACTTGATCATCTCCGATTAGGATTAGGATATCGATTCGCAGATTTTGGCCAGATTAGTTTAGGTAATGCGACAATAGATACGTCCAAAGTAAACGGTACATTGTCGCAAACTCATCTTTATGTCAGTGAAATTCTCGCTCAAATAACTTGGGTAGTTTAAGGATACCAAACATGCTAACGACATACGGCCGTAGATTAATGGTCCTGCCTTTTCTCATTGCATTATTACTCGTAAGCTCTCTTACTTATGCTTTACCCTTTAGCATAACACCAGCCGCTGCCTTACCTACCAATGTAGTTCCAGGACAAGTCGGGTACGCATTCTACACCGTTACGAATAATACAAGCACAACGCGAGCTGGAAATTATGTTAAATATTTACCGCCTAATGTCACTCAAGTCGCCTCTGATCCATTATATTCTGATCTTTGCGGTGCAAATTTTACACTCAGCGCAAAAAGTTCTGTGGGAAGCAGTTGCACACTCGCATTGATAGTAACAGGCACTGTAAATGGGAAGGATCCCAATCCGCACGCTCATCTTTTTGTGTGTTTTCCAGGCGGTATTACCTGTGCTGGAACACCCAATCCTCTGAATGTCACGGCAACAAGCCCAGCAGCAAGCAAACTTGCCTATGTAAGTAATTTTGGCACGAATAACGTTCAGCTATGCTCAATTAATCCAAATACAGGATCACTTATTAATTGCCGAGACTCGGGAGCAGGTGCAGTATTTAATAATCCTGCCGTTGTCGCGATAAATCCTCTTGGGTCGCGGGCATATGTGTCTAATTTTGGGGGAAGCGTCGGAACGGTTGTTTCCTTATGTTCTGTCAATTTAACGACAGGTGATCTAAGTGCCTGTGCAAATTCAGATGGTGACGGCACAGCAGTATTTGACGGCCCACTTGGAATCACATTAGATTCATCCTTAACGCGTGCTTATATACCAAGTATTAATGCAAATACAGTGGCTTTATGCAATATCAATCCAAGTACCGGCCAATTAATCAACTGTGCAAATACTGGTGGTACATTTGCAAGCCCGATTAGCGCTACTTTTAATGCGCTTAGATCACAGGTTTATATAAGTAATACGGGGGATGGAACTATTTCATTATGTACAGTGGACTTTAATAACGGAAACTTAACCAATTGTATAAACTCCGATGGCGACGGGTCCGCAGTATTCAATGGTCCAGCTTTGATAAGTTTTTCGGGTATGGGACGTGTATACGTCAGTAACAATGGAAACGGCGCCGGTACCAGCGTTTCACTATGTAGCGTTAACTTGATTACAGGAAAATTATTTGGCTGTAGTGATTCTGGGGTTGGACCCATATTTAACGCTCCGGTATCCGTTGCGTTAAACTCCGATAATACCTTGCTGTATGTCACTAATAATGCCTCTACCACCGTCTCTTTATGTGCTGTTAACACGACCACAGGAAAATTAACCAGTTGTGCGAATGCAGATGGGGATGGCACAGCAGTATTTAGTAGTCCAGCAGGTATCGAATTGCGATAGATTATCAAATAAGATGCTTTCACTAACTGGTCGAGAGCATCTTAATAACGACAAGGATTTGTTGATCTACCAAAGAAATACCCAATTTAATCAGTTGGTTACTGCCTTGAAGGCGGTGCTTCAAAAAACCACCTTCTGTACGTGATCCCCTCGCTTGCCTCTCACATTTTATTATTTTTTGATCTATGGTACTTTGAAGAAGTATCAAAGCTGATGAGCATACCCAGGGACATAAGGAATGTAATGCTTTATTTTTTGAAAAAAAAAATAAGCTTTTATCAATTTTTTGCAATCTTGCTATTGCTTAGTATTTTTTATCGAATCGATCTTTTTATCACCACATTTTCTATAGCCCTCGAACCTTCCTTATACCACTTTAGCGCAATTGCTTCTGGCATGGCATTGGACTTTGCTATCTGTTTACTCTTGTCAGCTGCCTTATTTTTTTGTTTTTTTGTTTTAACATTATTAACCGACAAAAAGTATCTTAGAAACATACTAAGTTTTATTATAGAATTAATTTGTTTTCTAGTTTTTATGACGCTTACTTTATTATTTTTGGTTAATATAAAACTTACTTCATCTTTTTTTATTAATTTAAACTATACACTGCTTACTTCCTACCTGACTCAAGGCATCAGTGCATTAGATCTACTGCATTTTCTTTCCGGATTCGAGGTGGCAATATTTGTCAGCATTATCATTGCGTATTTTTTAATTAAAGCACTTCCGCATCCATACATAAAAATCATGTTAATTTATTTCATTCTTCCTATTTATATTTTGTTAGCAGCCTGCGGATCACGATTCTTTATCCATCAACATGCGCAAGCTAGCAAACTTTTTATGTCCAAATATAATAATCCAGCCAATCAAGTTTTTCAGAGCTATATTCAATATTCCAATGCACTTAACCAGAAAAAATATCCCTTAAATAACGCACAATTACATTCGATCCAACTTATTGATCCTATTTTTAATTCTACAAATAAAATGATCAATGCCTCTCTTAAACAACTTTCTTCAGAAAAACAACAATGGAACGTTATTTTCTTCGTTCTTGAAAGTGTTGGCTCAAGCTATTTACATAAAAAGGATGGCAGCGAGACAATGCCATTTTTAAGTGAATTATCAAAACAAGGTGTGTGGTTTAATAATAATTACACGGGTGGAAATATTAGTGCTTTAGGTCAATTTAGCATGTTGACTGGCATCTACCCCAACCCTACGCCTTCGCATTTTGAAATGCAGAAAAATTTAGCCATTCCTACCATTTCTTCCTGGCTTGGAAAAAATTATGATTCATTTTTTGTGTCAGCAAGTAATGATTTATATTTTGCACTCGGACTCAATAAGACTTTCAACTTTTATGCGAATGCAAATACGATCCGTCCTGATCATAGGAATTTATTTTCTAATATGTTCTTAAACGAACAAGACGGTTTTCAATATTTTATCAATCGTCTGGATCAGGCCAAAAAACCTTTCTTGGGCGTGTATTGGAGTGCTGCAGCACACTTCCCTTACAAGGATTATAGCGACGACCTGAAGATTACTATTGATAAAAAAAATGCCTATAAACGTTATTTAGTTAGCCTTTCCTTATTAGACAAGGAAATTAAACAAGTATATGAAACCTTGCACAAAAAAAATAGGTTGGATAATACTATCTTCATTGTGATAGGTGACCACGGCGAATTATTTGGCCAACATCAATTCTGGATACATGGTAATTCACTTCACCAGGAAGAAATAAAAGTACCTTTGTTAATTTATGCACCCGGTCTTTTGAAAGCTCAGATAGTCAGCAGTAATACTAGCTCAACCGATATTCTACCCACCGTATTAAGCATTATGGGAATTTCCTACCAAAATAAATTACAAGGCCTATCGTTATTGCAAAACGTCTCCCACCGCGAATACATTTTTATCTACGGTGACGAAGATGAACTTGCTTCCATCAATCAAACCAATTCAAAAATGATTGTTTCTTTCGCTAAAGGTACCTGCGTCAGTTACGATTTAAATACAGACAAAGATGAACATCATCCATTGCCCTGTGTTAATCATCGACAGAAAGAAGCCATTATAAAATTTAGAAACTTTCAGCCAAAAATACTAACTTATTATAACCAACATAATGCACCTTAGTTTTATTCAGCGATCTATTGCGATCTTAAAACCACCATAGCTCATACGTTTCATATCAAATGGCATATTCTTTGGATCACACATCTTAGCTAACCGTGGATCTTTCATCACTTTAGCATTAACACGGTTGCGATGCGCACGTGATTTATAAACTATCCAGGAAAATATCACCGTTTCACCGGATTTGGTTTTTGCCAGCTTGGTAAATGGTAATCCAATTTTGACTTTCAAATCATCGCCTATGCATTCGCGATACTCGAGTGCGCCATACTCAAGCCAAATTTTAGCCGCTTTTTTAGCCATGCGCAGGTAGACCGGAATGTGTTTTTTTGCTATTGGAATGACAAAGCCATCAATGTATTTCATTCAAACTCCTTCAGTGTTATCCCTAGTCTCTATATTTTACCATACTCATTTTTAACTGTTATACTAGAGGCATGAGCCTCATTGCCGCGTTTTTATGGAATAAGTCGCCGCGTTGCTCAATCAGCATCATGGTTCTGGATGAGCAAACCATGCGTTTTTTAATCCCGCCAAGAAGTCATTACTTACCAAAAGGTTATTTTCGTTTTCGCCAAGCGGCTAAAAAAATTGTAACTGAGTTTTTTTCACAGATTGCCCATTTACAAAAAGCGCATAAAACGACTGTTCTGATCGAATTTAAAACCGTCTTTGAAACGCACGAAATCGCTTATATGCAACCAGCCAAAGAAAGCCTGTACGTACATCGTGTATTGATGCGTTCCTACAATAAAACTGCCAATAAAATAAAAAAGGTTCATATACAGCCGCAATTACGACGACGTTTATCGGGTAAATCCTTAATTCAGTTCAAACATGGCTTACGCAATTTACACCTTGTCAGCCGTAAAAAAGATACCCATTTTGAGTACCATCTTTGGGCTGTCGCTTTGCACGCCACACCTGCCACTTATACTGCGAAATTGCAAAGACTCAGAAAAAAAATGCTTGCTGCCCTGTGGGACGAAAACCTCTAATCTAATCACTTTCCATTATTTTATGCTATGCTATTTGGCTTTAGCTTGGGTTAAATCAAAGGAATGACATGTTTAGAACACGATCCGCCTGCCGAATCATTGAATTTAATTTTGGAGAAATCACCCACCCCGATGTTCGACAAACTGCTTTGCTTTCAGGACATTTATTATATCCTCCTACCCATTTAATATCCGCGGAACTAGCCGAGATTTCTCGGGAGCATCTTCAAAAAGCGCATGAATTAAGCATTCAATGGACGCTCGATATGGGACTGGTATCTCATGACAGCATGAATTGTATCAAAGCGCTAGAAGCCGCTAAATTTGCTTTTTTATTCACGTCAGCACTCAATCAAGGTTCGATTCATGATTTAAAAATCATGGCAGATTTTTGTATTTTTTTATTTTTGCTGGATGATATTGTTGATAGTCACTTTCATGTTATTGATAAATACGAGTTTTCTGGCTCCCTCACTACGCTCGGTAATATATTTAAAGGCCTGTATCAATCCGAAGAGGATATAGTCATCAATTTATCCACTTTCCCTCGCTTCAAAGGTTTTTGCAAAGCGGCTTTTGATATTTTAAAACGACTCCAGGTCACTGGCATGAACTTGAATCATTTTTCTGCCAGTATTGAACAAACCTTAACTACAACCATTTGGGCCACTTTAGGTGGCTTCCGAAATCGACAGGATACCATTCCTCTCTCCAAACAAACTTATATTGAAGCGCGACAAAAAACGGGAGCCGTTGATACCGTTTTTGAATTAACTTATATTTTAAATCGCATGACACTCTCCGAAGAATTACGCAGCAACACCGTATTTAAACGATTAACGCTTTGCGCAAATAATATTATTTGTGTTTTTAACGATCTTGTTTCTTTAAAAAAAGAAATTGCGGCAGGTGATAAGGAAAATTTAACACAAGTCTGTTTATTTGAAATGGTGGATTTTGACAGGATTGACACCCTCTTTATCGATGCCATTCAAACCACGATCGCTTTTCATAATCATGAAGTTTGCAAATTTCTCAAAAATCAATCCTTTCTTCCTCATGAATATGCAGAAATCCTAGAAGTTTTAAGAAAATGCATTAATGATAATTTTCGTTGGTCTTTACAAACCATTCGATATGGCATGTCGTCCATAACTTATCAGGAAAGTCTATCCACACTCGAAGAATTCCAAACCTCATTTTCAAACAATGCAAACTTGTCTGCAGATAATAGAGGAAAGCCCGTAAAGCGCCTCGGAGCATGAACATCAAAGGAGTCACTATGTTAAAAAATATGGCAATCGGCTTATTAAGCCTTGGTATCATTACTGTCAGCCCCCTCGCGTTTTGTGCAGAAAAAACCAATGGCCCGTATAATATTATTCTCATTATCAGTGACCAGGAAACGTATCAACTCGCTGCAGCTGCAGGCTATCAATTACCTGCTCGAACTCAACTCAAACAACATGGTGTCACTTTCACTAATCATTATACCGCGGCAGCCATGTGCAGTCCTTCGCGCGCCACCCTACTTACCGGTGTGCCGCCGCAAATCAATGGTGTCTTCGATCAAATGGAATATGCCTACGTTCCCACCCTCAATACTGCTCGACCTAATATGGGTTCTGTTTTAAAAAAATTAGGTTATCGTACGGCTTATTTCGGCAAGTTTGAAATGGATAAAACCCTTCTCCAGAGTAAGAATACCATTAATTACAGCACACTTGCGCAAAGGTATGGTTTTGATGTTTTTAATTATAATGGTGACGTTGGTGGCACACCTCAACAAGGTTATAGCGTGGACAGTTTCTTTGCAGGCGAAGCGATACAATGGCTGCGTCAAAATGCACAAGCTAAAAAAGATCAAGCGCCTTTTTTTATGGTGCTTAGTTTGCTAAATCCGCATGATATTATGTACGGTGATGCCAATCTTCCTGGCACCCCGCAAGCACAACAACCACAATCTCCTGTTATTCTGCCGCCACCTGCAAATACATTGTATGCAAAAAATTGGACATTTACTTTACCGCGTAGTTTGCAAGAAAATCTTGCTGCACCGGGCATGCCCAGTGCCTTATCTAATTATCAACAAGGTTGGGCGGGTGCTTTAGGTTTTATTCCTACTCAACGCAAGGACATGTGGCAATATTATTACAATTATTATCTGAATGCCTTGCGTGATAATGATCGTAGCTTGCAAGAAGTCATTAACACCGTCAATGAGATGGATCTCTGGAAAAACACTATCATTATTGTGACGGCCGATCACGGCGAAATGGGTGGTGCACACGGTGGTTTGCGCGGAAAAGGCCCCATGGCTTATGAAGAAAATATTCATATCCCATTAATCATTGCCCATCCTACAGGACCGCACGGCGCTAAAAATAATGCTTTAACTAGCCATCTTGATTTATTACCCACCTTGGTTGGTTTAACCGGTTTATCCGCTAGTCAAGTGGATCCTATTATTCAGGATTTCCCTGGACATAATTTCTCAAGCTTACTCACTTCATCAAACGCCGCAAACCTGCATACTGTGCGTCCAGGTATTTTATTTAATTACGTCGGTATTTCGACCATCGATGGCAATTATTTATTAAAAACATTAGTCGCTTCCTTTGGACACAAAACATTACCTGCTTTAACGGAAGTCGACATGGATAAACGCGGATTTATGTCGCTGGTGTTTGATGGACAATACAAATTTGTTCGCTACTATGCGCCCAGTGCTTTTAACACACCACAAACCCTGGCAGAAATTTTACAATATAATGACGTACAATTATTTGATTTACGCAGTGATCCAGAAGAATTACATAATCTTGCCTTAAATGCAGAGAAAAATAAGACCATTATTTTGCGCATGAATACATTGCTTAATACCTTGCTAGAACAAGAAGTGGGTAAAAATAATGGGGATTTTTTACCGCAAACTATACGCTCACAGGCGCACGTGATCATACCGCATTTGTCTGCTGAATAGAGGAGAAACTGACGGTTTCTTTCTATTCAACAACAAAAATAAAGTATGATAGTATTCAGCAAGTTGCATTGCTTAAAACATTAAACAACAAAAGGATTTTAAAATGGATTTCTCGCTTTTTCTCGCTAAAGCTGTCGGTTTATACCTGATCATTATGAGCTTATCGATG
>CAYUYG010000031.1:0-10695 GCA_964449125.1 uncultured Coxiellaceae bacterium
TGAAGCTAGCATCGTGATGTATTTCCAAACTGGGCCGCGTTATTATTTTGGCCCTGATACATTTTCTGGTAGTCCTTATGAAGAAAGTTTTTTACGTCGGTTTATTAACTTTAAAGATAATGAACCCTTCTCGAGTCAAAAACTAACCTTGTTGCAACAACGCCTCGCGGGCAGTTATTATTTTACGCAAGCCCAGGTCACACCTGATTTTGAGCAAGCACATCATTATCATGTGCCAATAAAACTAGTATTAACTGCGCCTAAATCACAACGTTACAACGTAGGGATAGGTTATGGATCGCTGACTGGGCCGCGTCTAACGGCGGGTCTTAATTTACGTCGTGTAACAGATACAGGTCAACATTTTGATGCTCAATTAAAATTATCGAATGTATTATCGAATGTCACCGCCAAATATTATATTCCCGGCAAACATCCACTGACCGATCAATGGGTCATGGGTGTTAATTATCAGAAATTTAATCCAGCCAGCGGTAGCAGTAGCTCGGGCACTTTATCCGTGGGTTATCTGAAGAAAAAACACGCGTATCAAATCAGCACAAACATTAATTACCTCGTTGAAAATTACAAGCTCGCAGGTCAGAAGGCAGAAAAAAATAATTTACTCTACCCAAACATAAGCATTCTTTATTCAAATGCGGATGATATCATTCATACCCGTAGTGGAAAATCATTTAATCTGATTTTACAAGGCGCATCAGATAATGTCTTTTCCTCAACGAGTTTTTTGCAAGGAGAGCTGAAAGCGAAATATTTGTTTAGCCCGACGCAAGCATCACATGTTATTTTACGGGCAGATTTAGGGTATACCTTGGTGCATGATATTCATAAACTACCCTTATCTATGCGATTTTTTGCAGGTGGATTAAATAGCATTCGCGGCTATAAAGATAGTGGAATTGGTCCCGGGCGATATCTGGCAACAGGAACAGTTGAATTGCAGCATCATATCAGCGGTAATTGGTCAGGCGCTGTCTTCTATGATATGGGTACCGCCACCGACCATTGGGAAGCTAATTTCAGCAAAAGTGCAGGCGTGGGTGTTATTTACGAATCGATGATTGGCCCTATTAAACTGTATGCTGCACATGCACTCGATCGTCCTGGTCGCCCTTATTCGGTTGAATTTAGTATCGGTCCGGAGTTTTAATGAAAAGGCCGCGTTTTAAAAAAAGAAATATCATTCTACTCCTCGCTGCATTTGGTTTATATGGTATTTTTAATACTACAAACGGTTTGAAAAGTGTGGTGCATCTCAGTCAAGCATTTCTGCCTGGGACCTTGCATGTTAAAAAGATTGAAGGCACGTTGATTCATTCCATTCGCTTGCAAGGCATCGAGTACGATAATGAAAATGTCCATGCAGCCATCCAATTTTTGCAGGTAGATTGGCGTCCAAGCCAATTATTTCTGTCGACGCTCTGGATACAGAACGTTTCGATTAAAGACACGCAAATTACTTTAAAACAGCAAAAAAATGCTAAACCAGCTGCTAATACTTCTCCCACATTTTCTTGGTTGAATTCCATTAAATTGAAACACGCGCAAGTTGAAAATTTCTTATTGCGAAATACGACCCAGTCACTTTTGCAAATAACCAATTTTACATTAGAAAAAAACGCTCAACATGGTAGTGATATTATCGTGCATTCACCGCAAGGTGACATAAAGGCAAGCATCAATCTGTCCTTTTCACCTTCTTTAAGTTGGCATATACAATTAAACAGTCCTAACTTGAATCCGGGCTATTTTTACAAATCTTGGCCAAGTCGTTTGACCCTTGCTCTTGAAAGCACGGGAAAATGGAGTGCACGCAGTAAATCATGGCAGGTCGATTTGCAAGACTTACATGGTACGTTACGCAACTTACCAATTGATGCTAAAGGTGCTGTTTATATCAAAGATAATCAATTAAGCATTAATCAATTTAAATTGAAGTTTTATAATGCCCAAGTGATGGCGGATGGCAAATTAGAAAAAGATTGGAACTTAAGTTGGCTGATCGATGTGCCAGACATAGGGATTGCATTGCCTGACAGCAAGTGCTCTATAACTAGCTCAGGCAAAATAACCGGTTCGCGTAATCGGCCTAATGTCACTGCGGCAGTGCAACTTAAGAACTTTAAGTATGCAAATATAGTTATGGAAAACATTAGCGGTAATCTATATTCCTCTATTATGTCAACCGCTATGACACTGAATGTAGTCGGGAAAAATATCAAATTGGCTAACTACACGGTGCCCAAGATATATCTCATGACGCAATTGCAGCGCATAGAACAAGGAACACAATTTGATACAGCGCTATATACTAGCGATAAAAATAGGTTACAAGCCAATTTTGTATTAAGTAATACTTTTGATTTATCGGGAAAATCTAATCTTACACTTAATGATCTTAATGAGCTTATTCAATCGACTGATATGCGCAATCTGGGTGGACAATTACAGGGATCCGCTGTTTTTACCGGTAAGTTGATGAGGCCGCAAATAAAGCTCAGTGCTGATTTAGTCAACGGTCATGTAATCATTCCAGCAATTAGCGCTGAAGTTAAGGATGTTTTCATAAAAGGTGGTTATCAAACCAATCAATCTCTGAATGTGGCTGGGCATTTCAAGCTTGGAGAAGGGAAGGCGCAGTTTAATGGAACAGCCGACATTGAAAATCCTGTTTTACCAGCTGAGCTGCGCGTTGAAGGGCAGAATTTGCAGCTCAATCATTTGAATGAATATAAAATTACCTTCTCACCGGACTTGACGTTTCATTACAATAAAAAATCAATTGATCTGCAAGGGAAAATAATGATTCCCAATGCTGATATAACCCCAAAAGATTTTAGCAGTGTGACAACCTTACCTAACGAAGTCATTATTGTTGATAAACTTAAGCCGCGTGCGCTCGATTTGCCGATTGATCTAACGATGAAAATCGAAATTATTTTGGGTAACAAAGTTAATTTAACTTACCAGCATTTGCAAACCCAACTCCAAGGCACATTAACTATTCTGAAACATAATAATAGCCCCCCAACTGGTTCTGGTGAGCTCTATACTGTCAAAGGCAAGTATGATGCATACGGTCGTGCATTGACCATTAAAGACGGTCGATTAATTTATAATGGCAATTTGCTGACGAATCCAGGATTGGAAATCCGCGCCGTACAAAAATTTAAAACGGTTGCTATGGCTGAAGATAAGAGTCAATTCAATAATAATTCGCAGATGAGTCAGGTTTACACTGGTTCAAGCAATTTAATGGTTGGTATTTTAGTAAAGGGTACGCTGAGTCATCCAGCGATCAGTGTCTTCTCTGATCCTGCTGGTATATCGCAGAATGATATATTATCTTATCTTGTGTTTGGCACTCCGCAGTCGCAAATCTCAAGTACCAGCAGCTTTACCTTGCTAAATAGTCTGGCTGCTTCGTTAAATCAGCAAGATTCCAGTTTGAGTGTAGCGACCATCACTAATAAAATTAAAAATACCTTCAGGCTAAACGACTTCAGTCTTGGTTCAACAGAAGTGATTGATCCGAATAAAAACCAGGCAACGAGTGCTGCGACAGTTAATATTGGTAAAAAGCTAGGGAAGCGTATTTCGGTACAATACAAAGTCGGTATCTTTACTCCTGTTTCAATTCTAAATTTACGATATAAAATTAGCAAACAATTTGCTTTTCAAACTGAAGCCAGCAATCTGGATGCCGGAGCTGATTTATTGTACGAAATTGAAAGAGATTAACAGCCATTGACTAGACATGCCGTTTAATCCCACCACTAACCCATTTATTTTCCTCAGTTTCTTTTACCGGTGCTTTACTTTGTTCTCGTTCTTTTTCTTGTTCAGGTTCTTTTTCTTTCTCAGCTTTGATATCTTTTCGCGGTGGAGATTGACGTTTACTTTCGGTATTAGTACGGGAGAATAAGCTACTAAAACGTAAACTGTTTCTTGAGAATTCGCCTGAAAATCTTCGTTTAGGAGTGGGGGAGGTCTTAGCTTCGGCTTGAACAAAAGCGGCAGGATTAGGGCGGTTTGCATTGTTTTCTGATCGGATAAAATAGATTTCTCGTAATTCGTTTACGATTTTTTGTGCTGCTGGTGTCTCTCTCGCGCCATAACTAGGTAAGTCACGCATTAATTGTCGCAATGTCTTATCAAGGGGCGTTTCAGCTTGTTGAAAATCTTTCCGCAACATGTAACCGCTTGCTTGTGACCCAATCAATAAGATTTCCGATATGGCGCGTGTATTGTTTCCTAGACCTTGTTCGTGTAATTGACGCAGGGTATTTAACATATCTTCAATTAACTTCTGCCGCTCTGGGTTGACTTTAGTAAGATCAAATTTATTTAGCGCGGCATAGGTATGATTAACCAGTTGGAGGTGATTATCAGGATTGACTTGAATATTATTCAGTTTATAAATAAATAAACTTGGCTTATGTTTGTTTTCCTGCACTGTTCGTTTAATAGCATACTGCATGTCTTGTAGTTTGACTGCCGCACTGGGCCCTGTGTCCAGATGAAATCGCAATGTCGTCAATAAAGCCCGGGCTTCTTTTTTGGAAAATGATTTATCATTTCCATTTAAAACTGCTTGGCAAATATTTTGTGTTGCATTCCATAAACGAATTAATTCATTGTATTTTTCCAGAGTCTGGACAATGTTAGGATGGCCAGCTGGTTTAGGAAGATTATCCATGTCCAACTTGCCAATATCATGAAGACCCACTCTCTCAAGAAACTCTAATAAGTCTGGGTTGCCTTGAATACGTTGTAATTCTGAACCTAATTGACGTTCGTCAACGGGATCATGCTTATATTGCAAGAAATAATTAAAAAATTGTGGATAATCTTCTTTAAGTTGTAATAACTCTTTATTCCAATAAAAAAAATCTGCTTCAAGGCGAATCCCTTGCGGTGAGCCGAGGTGTTCAACAGTGATATTATCGCCCTTAAAAAATGGCAATTGATGTTGCGATAACAATTTTAGTAAATAATTTTCAGTGCCTTGCATTTTTTTTATATCACGTATGACATTATCAGGACTATCGCCACTTATATTTTTTTGGAAGTAGTAATCAAAAAAAGCTGGATAAGCTTGCTTAAATAGAGCCATGTGTTCACGATCTTGAAAAAATTGTCTACCATGCAAAAAAAAGTCTTCTTTATGATCCACAAATTTACGGTGAGTACCTCGGCCCGCTGCTTTAATGTAGAATCCTTTATTCAAAACCATTTGATTGTAAAATTTCAACCTATCTGCTGCAGAATTTTCTCCGGTAGGATTGGGGCGTGAATAATCCATATAACCATCTTTATCCCGATTAGTTTCGTGTCGATAAACATAGGGAATTGCGGAGCCTAATTTAGTTCCGTTATGTCGAGCAAACTGATGTAGATCATGCCAGAGTAATTTGGCACCATCGATGGTATTTAATTGGATATCATTAAATGGATCATTTTCACCTTTGACTGGATTTGGGATAGACCAAAATCGCTTAGCATGGCCATGCTTACCGCGGTAAATGCGTTGCTCGACTTTAGTGTGTTCTGGATCTTGAATTGCCAATTTCGTTGTATCTTGCGGCGCAAATCCGGGCGTACTCTCATCTTGCATGGAAGTCACGATCATATGCTTCACAATACTTGGTACGAAGGTTGCTTTATTGGCGCGAGCCCGTTTTGGTCCAGGCACAGGATCAATTGCAAAAATATTTACTTCAAGATCGATATCTGGATAACGGGCTGCAAGTGTATTAGTGATAAGCAATAAAGTAACGGCGCCGCGACTGAATCCAGCCATGTTAATAATTAGTTTACGTTGGCCATTCGCAATCTCTGTATCTTTTGCCAAGATACTATCAATTATACGTTCTGTTTCAACAATGGCTTCTCTATACCCACTGCCTGAAATCACCCCACCGGCTTTATGTATTTTTGTTTTTTTTAATTGGACAGTGGGGATAGCCTTAAGTTCTTGCATTTTTTTCAGTTGCTCAGCTGGAATTGTTTTGAGTCGCTCTTGGTATTCTTTTGATCTGCGTTTAGGTTCTTTTATTTCAGAAAACTGACCGGTGTCAGGATCAAATTCAATCATTGGATCATATGTACCCAGCATGGGATGTTTTTTTTCTGTTTTAGATGGTCTACCACCAGGACCATCTAGCAAATAAAACGACTGGTTAGGATCATCTCGTACTATCGTTCGGATTAGCTCATCGACAATCATTTTTTCATTGGCACGATGTTCGCCAGTTCCTAACATGCCTAAAGTTAGAACGCGTGGCTCTCTAGTGTCGTTATGCTGCATAACTTCCCCATATATATAGTGAGCTTACTTTCAGTATATACGTGGATTTTGGAATTATTATTAGCGCGTCAATCTTTTAAGTTCATGATTACACATGAATCTTTGATTTTAATTAGCATCGAGAAGAATAACGCATGCTAAGTCTTTGTTTTTGGGTTTCTTGAATATTGCAGAAATAAGTAAAAGCCGATATTTAACAGCGATGAAAATGGTAAGCATTCTCTATTCAATGCGTGGTGGATGAGCTGGTTTAATGCGTATGATTTTGTAGCACAACTTGTTTAAGAAATAAGGGCTCAACTGGATTAACGAATGAGCCCTCAGATAGAAACCAGGGTTATATGCAATCATGCATGCTGACATTATGCCGCGCTTAGTTTCTCCACCCATTTTGAAAAAGTATCCATATACTTATGTAAAAATTTACGCGTATCTTCTTTAATAATATTTAAATCAGCATCAAATAAATGACTGACGTCACCAATATACGCTTCGGGTGCTTGCATACAAGGTATATTTAGAAAAACAAATGATTGCCGTAAATGCTGATTAGCTCCAAAGCCACCTATTGCACCTGGAGAGGAGCTGATAACTGCTCCAGGTTTACCATCCCAGACACTTTTACCGTACGGGCGTGAACCAACATCAATTGCATTCTTAAGCGGAGCAGGGACGGACCGATTATATTCTGGCGGAACAAACAATAAACCATCAAAACCTTTAATTTTCTCACGAAACGCAACCCATTCTGGAAGCGGTTTACCTTCATCATCTGGGTCTTGATTATAAAGTGGGAGCTGACCAATCTCGACAATTTCCATATTGAGAGAAGAGGGTGCGAGTTTCATTAATGCTTTTGCCAGCTTACGATTCCAAGACTCTTTTCTTAAACTGCCAACAATAACCGCGATTTTTTTCATGAGCTTTCCTTGTAAAAGTGTTTGCCAGATTTGTCCGAGACTACATAAAGTTTTACCATTAAATGGTGTGATGGGGAATGTTTTTTTAAAAACATTCGAAGTGACCAAAAATAAATTTCTAAATCATCCAGATTGATTAATGGATATCGAAATTATAAAAGTGTATTCATGTCATGCATTTTAAAACTTAAACAAGCTTCTTAAAGTTCATAACTATGATAATTATCAATTATTAAGTTTAAAAATTATCGCATACTAACAAAGCTATTAAAAATAGGTGAGTTAATATGCTTACAAATATAATTCTTGAGTGGCAACAATATTATATAAAGTTGATTGAAGCGGAACTCCCACAAAAATTTTGCATGGCTTATATGCGAGATAATATTAAAAAGTTGACTAACATAGCTAGGCGTTTACAGAAAATAAATCGCTCTCTTTCCGGTGGGAAAAATATATACGGCATGCAAGACAATTCAAAAATCCTCAGCTTGACGGATGTTAAAACATCTTTGCTTGAATTAGATCAATTAAATATTAATACAAATTGCCATCTAGTTAAATTTAATCCAACGCAAACCATGCTAAGGCTGCTTAATTTAATGAAAAATATTTGCAAAAAAAAGCAAATTTATTTCAAAATTAATTCGGTTCTAGAGAGTCACTTGGTAATGGGTAGCGAAACTACTTTTACACAGCTTATTTTATATTTTTTAAATTACATTTATAAGTATTGTGATAAAAGATTAGTTAGCGTGTCGACCAGTAATAAATTCAAGGCTAAACAAACATGTAATTTCACATTGGTATTTACTGTTTATGAGTATCTTTTTCAATCTAGGTCTTTTTATAAGATCAAGAATAAGCTCCTGGATTTTGAAAAGCTAGTTGCACTGTATGGGGAAGAAAACGCACGTATTTATGTAATTAAATATTTAACAAAATCATTAAACGGAAAATTTCAAATTCAAAAAAGAGATAATTCCACCCAATTTATATTTAGTATCGATTTTGACAATCTAGTTAGTCGTTTGCCTCAGGTCCAAATAATGCCAATTGATAATGAAAATCCATTGGCTACTAGTTACCCAACAACTCCTGATACTGATGAAATACCTGTAACGAACGTTCCAGCTAGTTTTTTTACCAATGTGCCAGAAGTAGGGATGGAGCCCATCAATAAATTAAAATCATTGTCAGTATCGCGATCCGGAAAACGTGATCAAAGTACACTGAGAAATCCGCTTAGCCAAATTGATTTACATGGCCAAGCTAATTTACATAATCAAATTAATCAACATGGCCAAATTGATCAATTCGGCCAACTTAATCGTCATGGTCAGCTCAATCAACACGGGCAATTAAACCAGCATGGAGCGGTCAACAGATTTGGTCAGTTAAATCATCAGCCAAAACGGGAGCAAGCCAAAAAACTACTTAAGAAGTTTTAAGCTAACGAAGGTATGTTATGTTTTTATGAACATACTATGCTTGCGCTTGTTAACTAACCAAATAATGTGGTAATTCTATATTTAAATTTAAGGGTATAAGTTAAAAATATAAATCGCCATAATTGGTCAGGCGAGCTAACACGAGGAGAGTGCTATGTTAAGATTTTTTGAAAATCCGTCAGATGAAGTTTTATTAGAAATATTCAAGCTCACTTCTTACCAAACGCAAGCCAGTCTAGCTCAAGTCAACCAGGCGTTTCACAACGTCTCGGAAGATCATTCCTTATCTTTATTTAAATATAAATCTAAAAATAAAATACATTGGATTGGCAATATTTGTTTGATGATAAAAGAGCTAGAACCCACTCATTGGGCAAGCCAAGCAAATACTCACCGAGTAAGTATCATCAAAAATAAGAAAGAAATAGAAGGGTTGAGTTGGTTTCTATCTCGTTGGGAATCAGAAGTACATTTAGGCGATTTATTTAATCTGATGGGAAAAGACACGAGTCTGTTAATCCAAAAACTAAAAAGTACTTTCCCGACTAAGGCTGAAAAGTCAATCAAGCTTTTACAAGAAATGTTAATTAAGGAGCAACTTAGTGCGAAAATTGAAAGTTTTGTGGAAAAAAGCCGAAAAGTATAATGTTATTATTGTTTAGTTAGGTTTAAATAATGATCTGGAGTTTAATTTTTAGTAATGACCTGATTTTCTAATATTTAATTTGATTGAGCTTATTTCATTCTAAATGATCCTTTCTTTGAATCTCTATTCTGCAATTGGTCTCTGGTTTTCAGGCTCTTGATTATATTAAACGTAAATTACAAATTTTCTAATACCCTTCACCCTGCATAAATATTATCCATATAGGCGATAATTAGGAATATAAATTATCGTAACGAGGTCCCGAATGGAGTCTCAAAATATGGCGTAAAGCCGTATTTCAGTCTCTACGACGTATCGATTATTAAGTTGAACAAGCTATATGTAACGTTACATGTAGCGTAATATTACGTTATAAATATATTTTAAATCTAAGTTATAAGTATATATTTGACTATTGATAAACAGGATTATCGATACAGCACGAGAAATTAGAAGTAATTTTGAGTGGGATGAGAACTATAATTTTTAGATCAAGCGGAAACCAAAAATTAAAACTTGGTACGCTGGGTGCTGTTAGTCTATTTTTGAGCTCACCATCATCATAAAGATAGCTTCCGTTTTTCGGAGAGAGATCACTATGTTGCAAATCCCTGTAAAAGTTAGTAGCCTACGGCGAAAATTAGGAGACTATTTCTATGTGGAATTGTTGTGCCACTTTATTCAAACGTATTAAAGATGATCCAGTAGCCGCAGCTAATGTAGGGGGATTTTTAAGTAGCACAGCAGCAAGTATTGTACTTTACGCCCTTCATTCAGAAGATATTGTGTTTGATGATATGAATGAATTTGCAGCACAAGCTATTATTGGCGCCATTGGATTTGGAGCTTTTGTGGTAGGAGCTGTTACCAGTGCGCTTACGCAAAAGGTTTATAGTCGTTATTCGAGCAATCAAGATAGCGATAACACTGAAGGCCCACATAGTGAAGACATTTTAGCGATGCGTTCCACAGAAAGCCCATTCGCTGAGGACGTCTTATCGATTCATTGCAGCAGGATGCTTTATGGCCGGAGAACAGGATAATACTGTTGCAACTTATCTCGCGGTAGATGGTTGAAGGGTCAACATTGAGAATCCTGGCTATTCTTGTTTTTGGATAGTGTTTTTCGAGCATGGTGCTTATATACGGTCTTTCGCGGTTAACTGCCTGTATTCACTACCCATTACTAGCCCTCCTTATGCAATTTATTATATTTTAATCAATTTTGCACTTGAAGCTAGTCACTGCCTAACAATTAACCCAATATAATACTAGTAATAATTCCGATATTTTAAATTTCATTATTTCAGAGGTAAATGTAATGAATCAAACATGGATTAGCGTCGG
>CAYUYG010000032.1:0-10431 GCA_964449125.1 uncultured Coxiellaceae bacterium
AAATGCCCCGCCACACGAAAATGCAGCCATGCCAACGATTTCTTGTTTTGATTTACTGAAAGGATTTTATCTCTATCAAATTTATCGCGCTTTAATACTAGAACATGAATCCAACGCGATCGTAAATCAAGAAGCAGCGATACTTTTAAAGAAATCCGCTGAATTTGGCTGTTTTTTTGCATTAAATGTATTGTGTCGCGAAGGATTAGCCTTATTAAAAATCGACTCAACCCGTGAATTAGCTGAGGAAATACTGACTTACGCCAAATTGGCTGCCAAATTTTATTGGACGCCAGGGTACATTTTACTGTCCAATGTTTATCATGAATTAAGTTCACATCCTCTCCTATTTATGGAGAACGCCCAGACCGCGCAATATTTTTTATTTCGCGAAGCCTTATTGGCACTGACTATCGGGCAAAAATTAGAAGACTTTTCTCAGCCCATGATTAACAATGCCTTTCAAGGAAAAAGCATTACAGAAGCTACTAACAATACTATCCAAAGCTGGTTCCAAGCTAAAAACAGATTAATTGTATTTTCAAATGGGTTATTAACAGCCACCGATTTGAATTATACCGATCGTAAGTCAAGGGATGAAGTTAATAAAATTAAAAGAATTTATACTTTGGAGACTTCTTCCGAGCCAATATCTGCGCCTCGTTTCAATTAGCTTAAAAATTTAGTATGTATGTTTTAATGAAGTAACCATCAATTTTTTATTCAAGGCATTTATGAATTTCATTAAATACCTTGAATAATAGAACTAAAAACTCACTGAACACTTACTTTTTTATGCATGGCGTTTGTATGAAACCCATTCATAACCACCATCTTTAAATATACATTGTTTTAGCTCATCAACCATTTCCTTGATAGAACCGACTGGATATTTATCAACATACACACAGCCACCACCCATATCAAAGTCATTCGCAACAACCCAAACATATGCACCATTTGGAAGTTTGGAACAGATTTTTTCTCCGTTAACATCAGCACGAATGGCACCGATATTTAAATAATTATTTTCAGGTTTATAAAAACAGCCATCTTGAGCTAAGGTAACACTTGACACTCCTAAGCAACAACTATAAACAGTTTATTAATTATTTCTCCCATATGATTCACCTTAATTTATGAAAATTAATTAATTATTTAACATATGGATAGATGGATGTAAATGCTTTACTTTAAATTCAGCACACTCCAAAATACATATCATTGCAAAGTAACCGGGGTGGAAAATGCAAACTCAACAACAAAGTAATAGAGCGTGTTTTGAATCCCACCTCGCTTCCCATATACTTTGCAATCCACAATTGTTTCCTGCTGTTAGTAAACTATCTAGTATTATTGTGGACCTTCTTACCAGACCAGAAAATAGAAGATTGATTATTAATCTGCAATTACTGAAAGATGACTTCGCTGACCAGTTATACAGTGATACCCATTTTGGTAAATTAGGCAATAAATTAAATTACTGCCCAAATCAAATTGAAATCATGGATGCAATAATTGATGCGCTAAAACATAAACAAGATAATTTGCCGCTTATCATGCATCTTCATCAATTGTTTATGCAAAGAATTTATGATGCACTTCCAGATAATCGTATCTCTCATGAAATGAATACGAAACGTTTTTCTACGATGACCTTTTCAGAAAGAATTGCGCAAAGATTACAAGATCGTCCGCAAGACTCACGCTCATGCAAAGAAGCGATTGTTGATCGCTTATTTAAAAATGAATTTTTTAGCCAACGCACTCGCCAAAAAGTAAATGGAACCGGTCAATTAACCAAAAAGATTGGCATTACTGATCAATCCGAATGTAGAGATAGAGTTGAAACCGAATTACATGAAAATGTTTTAGGTGTTTTTACCCCGGTAGATGGCTCGGCCTGGTTGCAAGAATTAAATCAATATCAATTACCCTTCATTGCAGGTCCATCAGGACACACGGGATCTTCCATGTTACTGGCACTTCTCTTGGGTAATTTTGATGAGGAAGAACTAAAGCAATACCTCACCGCAACGATTGGTATTCTAACTGGCGGTGGATATCATTCTGTTCATGAAATTATGAGTGTGGCTAAAAAAATTGGTATTACCTATGTACGCGGTGAGTATCACTATTTTCTGCCTGATAGTTTTCAAAACTCAAAAAGCTATGCCGACTTAGCAAATGAATATTCCAATTATTTGCCCACTGTCGAGGCATTAAGAGATTCTTCAGCAGCAACTCGTGCAAGTTCATTTTCTATGTTCCAGAGTGTAAAACAGCATGTTTTCTCCGCGATTGATGATTTATTACATGATTTATTTGAACTGTCGCCCAATCTTGCAGAAGCCTGTCCAAGCTATATTCATCCTCATCAAATGATTTGGCAGACAAACAGTTGCCCTACTTTATTTACACATAAAAGCACTCATCTTATGATTGGCAACCAAACCAATCAGTTATTGGCTTCCAGTGGATATACCTATCTGGGGTCAAAGTAAGTCTCTGCTTCCCGATTCTAAGGGTTGGTAGGTCGTTGCTCGGGCTGTGAATTTTTTTCTGCACTTAATTGCCCAGTCATTCTGGCCACGTATTCCCGACAAGCAGGATTGAATCGATGCTCGTAAAAAGCTAGTAAACTGGGCGTATTTTCTTTCAACCATTTATAGCCTTCATCCATGCCCAAGTAACCGATAACTTCTGGAACTTTAACCAATATTTCCGCGTCTTGTTTGCCAGGAGGATACGCAGTAAAAATGGCAGCAAAACTACGGGAAAGCATTATATTAGTTGGTGTATCGCGAGGCAGGGCGTCTAAACTATTTCGCAGTACTTCTTTCATAGCTATAAAATGGCGTTTTTGTGGTTCTTTATAAGGCTTATCTACGTTACCATATATTTCTTGATCCATGAAATGCTTAACTTCGTGAAGAAAAGTCGCAAGTATACTTTCTACCGGGCGAGCACCCGCTACGTAAACAGTATTTCTTTGCTTAAATGCACCCCATGCGCCTGCTCCCCCAATTAAAGAATCGGTATTGTGGTCTGCATTGATCACTGCTTTGAGTGGTTTTTTATTCTTTGCTTCGTTAGCCGGATTTCTATGCCCACTCATCGCAAGCTTTAATGCATCGAGTAAAGGTTTTAATACAGCATTTTCATTTTGGTGAAGGCTCATTAAATCCGATAAAATTATTCGTTTTTTATCAGATTCTGCAAAAAAAATATTTTTAAATACGGCTGCATAGTCTTCCGCCCCTTGTAAGCTCTTATCACTAAATAACGACACTTCTTGTAATTTCGAATTATGCATGATTTCTTTTTTGTGTCTATTAAGCGGTGCTTTCATTTCTTTATATAGAAGAGCAGCTTGATAATCCACATTAATAAATTGTTTAATATAATGAAAATCAGAATCTCTTGCTTGATAACCCAGTTTTACCATGTGGCTAGCAATTTGGTATTCTTTTTTTTGCAAAGCTAATAAAAATGCATTGTAATGCTTTTTAAAAGCATCCACTTGAATTTGAGGATCGGCATTTCTATTTAATAATAATCGAGCAATATCCGTTTGAGAATATTCAATGGCATGATGCAAAGGTGTTTCACCCTGTCCATTTTTAACATTCACGTCTGCGTTCTTTCCTAATAATTCTAGAACTAATTGATTCAATCCTAATTCACAGGCTATATGCAAAGGCGTATCCCCTTCGTCATTAATGGGTGCATTAATATCGACTACGCCATCTAATGTCGCGCCCTTTCTAAGTAATAAATTAATTATCGCCACATTTTTCATTTTAAGAGCAGCAATGAGTGGAGAAACGCCCGCGTCATTATGATCATTGATAATTAAGCCTGAACCTGTATTGAATGCTTCATTTACTTTTCCTTCATCATTCTCTTGTATGGCACTTAACAAATTTATTAGTCTTTTTCTTGAATTTTTAGGCGATTTCACAATGAAATGTTTTTGCAATTCTAGTAAATAATTAGCATATTTATCTGCATTTGTTGGGAACAAAGCAAAAAGGGAATTACTTTTAAACTTATTTATCCCCTCTTGAATGCAGCGTAAAATTTTACCCTGATCATTATCTCGTAAGTAAAATCGAATTTTTTCTAGATGCGCAGCTAGATCGGGATTCTTTAGTGCAGCTAACTGCAAATCAGCAAAAATAGCATTAATATTTCGCATGCTTTCTGCCTCGTTTATTTTAGTTATAAGTTGCTATTTATAAGTATAGACGAGGGAAGAAATTTGGCTTCTTGGCAAGTTTTTGATTTATTAGAAATTATTTAATTTAAGGGGCTAACACGGGCGAATTATTGTGTGGCAAAGGAGCCTCAGAAAACGGGTAGTCTTAGTTTAATTTTTTAAGAACTATTAGGAACGACATCGCCGGATTCATTTATTTCATTTTTAAACGCCATGGTATTTAAATGAAGGTATTTGTTGAACGCAATGATGATGAGGTAAACAATCGGCGTCATTAATAATGAGAATATAATTTTTATAAAAATTGAACCTAGTAAAATACTCATTTTTTGGTTTGAATTAAAAAAAACAAAAGTAACAAAAATAATCGAGTCGATTGTTTGTCCTAAAAAAGTTGACACATTGCTTCTCAACCACAACCATTTACCACGCGATAATTCTTTTAGTCGCTGATAGACGACTATGTCGAGTAATTGCGATGTCGAAAAAGCAATCAGACTGGCGATAACCACGAGGGTACCGGCTGATAAAATGGTCTGATATTCTGATTGTAAATGCCAAAATGCTGAGTGGGGCATTATGATAGACAGCTGGATAATTAGTGTAAATAATACTTGACTAATTAAACCAAAATACATAGCTTGTGTGGCCGCTTTTTTACCCCAAAGCTCGCAAATACAATCGATGATGGGGTAAGTGAATATTGAAAAGATAATATTTGAAAACGGAAAATTAACCCCGAAATGTACGATCTTTGGAGCGATAATCACAGAACTGGTCAGGCCACAAATAACTAAACTCGTTAAAAAAATATAAGCCCGCGTTTCTTTTTTTTGCAGAAAGGTAGTTTGAATCATTTTCTCACTGGTTAGATTAGCCATGATTTTAGTCGACTATTATAATTAATTCTTCTCAAATCGTCTTTTTTTATTATATTGTTCTTTCTTAGTCCTCCAAAGTGCCTGGTCATAAAATAATCCTATTCATGAGCTAATCACTGGCATGCAAGACGAAGCTGGTGTATTTTAAAAAGAAGAAAACTCCGCTCCATACAAGGATTGAATTTATGGCAAGCAATTTAGGTATGCTCCTATACCCAAATGTACAACCTATTGACGTCATCGGACCTTGGGAAGTATTTTCGACTTGGAAGACAGTACTGAATGCACCGGTTGATCTCCATCTAATTTCAGAAAACGGCTCCTTTGTTCAATGCGACAATGGCATTGTGCTGAAAGCAGATCTCGATTTTGATCATTGTCCGCAATTAGATTATTTAATCATTCCTGGTGGACGGGGTCGCGCAACGCAAATTAACAATGAAAAAATATTGGCCTTCATAAGAAAACAAGCTGCTCACTGCCAGTACATCATTTCGGTTTGCACGGGTGCATTTTTATTATATCAAGCCGGCGTACTGAAAGACGAATCCATTACCACTTACTGGCGAGCTCTCCCTGAATTACTCGCACTCAAAGATATTCATGTGAAAGAAGAACGTGTTGTGCAATCAGGAAAAATATGGGCTTCAGGTGGTTTATCCAGTGGCATTGATCTAGCACTTGCCATCATTGCTCAGGTAGCAGGTAAAGAAACCGCGGGACAAGTACAATTGTTATTTGAATATTTTCCAACCGACACATTATATGCATCACTTGATACTGCCGCAACCCTTCCATCTTATTACGGCAATCAAGTTCCTCCTCATGTACCAACCTACATACAGGAATATTTTAACTCAAAAAAATAAACTTACCGCTTTCAACAACGCGCGGAAATCCTGTTTTAACAATAAGCCTTGCGGTATAAGTCCTGGCTAATTTCACATTCATATTGCGATTTTGGATCAAGGATGGCACGTCGGGTTCTTAGTTCAATCGGTAATTGATTAATTTTAGTTTTGCTCCAAAAACTAAAATTAGAAAGTAATTTGTTTTCTATCAAATCAAAACAACTATTTGCTAATGTTTTAGGTAAAATTCCATGCTCTTCCATTTCCGCTGTTGTAATGCCTAAGTCTTCAAATACAGAACGTGAAAGATAATTAAGACCTAGTCGATAAACAATATTTTTTATATCAGCCTTGTAGGTAATGCCTACACTCTTTACATAATGACGTTCAAAATTTTGATCCAGCCATTTTATAATGGCGATTTTAGTATTGATATCCGTTTCCATATGAAAAAAGAGATCAATACGTTTCTTTATTCGATAAATAGTAGAAATAGGCGACCCTTCCTTTTTATTTTCAAGCGCGAAACAATTTCTGGTGTACATATATCTGCCTTGAATAAAACGCTATATCTAGGGATACATTAATGCTTTCAGATCAATTGTCGTATTCTTCATGAATAAACCAGCATTTGAGCTTGGCAATTGATTTAAAAAAGCCACTTGAAAATATTTTTTAGCAGCCAGTGATACTAAGCTGGCATCTTCCGGATATTGTAAGAGCATTGGCAATAAAACAGCCTGTCCAATTACAGCTCGTCTAACAGCCGGATTAGGGCTTAAGCCCCATATGTTTTGGTACGTCATAGCCATGGATGAACCCTCTTTATGTGGGTTGGGAAAAATCCCCATGTACATGACCACATGGCCGCCAATATAAACAAGGGTTAAAAATGGCTGCCCATTCTCCATTAAATAGGTCAGACGCTTTTCTTGCGATACCGAAGTCATATCAACCATTTTGCCAACGGTTACCTGGTCAGAGGAATGTCTCGGCAACCAAATTCCAAAAGGTGTGAATAAACTTTTTAATTCTGCCGAACAATCATTGTAAAAATACATACTACCCCAGCCGTAAGGCCGTCCAACCATGGTTTGCATGATAGTTGCAAAATTATGCGGTGTCGCAGCGATGGGCATTAAAACAGCCTTATCATTAGGAATGATTGCTGTTTTTATCACTGCATTTCGATCAGCATCCATTGCGGGTACCATGATTTGAATATCTGACCCCATTGCATTGGCGGGAAAAACCGATCCCACATAAGCTAGCAGTAAATACTTACCCTTTTCATCGACAATGCCAGTTTGTGTGCGAGTAATAGCGGCTAATTTATTTTTTGCCATTTTTGACCAGGTGTTAACGAAGGCATTATCGGTTCTTGCAACACCGCTACTTTTCACCCACCCAATGTAATCCGGTGTAACTACTAACATCCAAGCATGATCACGTGTTTCACAGAGAATATAAACTGGGGTACCCGCCCATAAAGCGGATATTTGCAAATTATCGAATGGATAGCCCTGGCCAGGCAGTTTAGGGTTATAAAAATGGACATCATCGGTAGGGAAAGCGCGGGCATGTAAATTATCAATCGTAATAGCACGATTACTAGCTTGATAAACCAACTGGTCAAACTGTTCGATATTTATATTATGGGCAATTTGTTTTATCCATTCCTTAGTATAAGGATGGAAATTCTCACCAAAGCCAATCTGATCATCCGCTTTATTTTCGTTACTAAAATAAGCAAGCAAACTCAGTTCAACTGTCTTTAGATCATTGGGCGCTTTTTGGCTTAGAACTTGGTTAATATAGTCACTGCTCCATGGAGAAAGCGAGCCAAAATAACGATCATAAAACATATCCATGCGTTTCTGTTGCATGTCGGTATTTAATAATTTTTTGTCAAAAGCTGGGTCATGCTGATTGATCCAAGTTGAAATACTTTGATCATAATGATCGAGAGGAAAAATACTGACAAGACTTTGATCAGCATAACTTATGGAAGCAAAAAAATTAATGGCCAAAATAAAAATGAATACAGATTGTTTCAATATTGATGAGAATTTATTCATTATTAATACCTATTCTTTAAGGATGCTTTGTGCGATTGAAATAATCGCATAGACAGGACGGTTTTGCCAGAATTAGCTGTTTGCGATAAGCGAATAGGTTTGCGAACTACTATTAGAAAAATGCTGATCTGTTAGCATTCTCACAGTTAAAGTAAATTCTTGTTCTGACGAGCTTATCAAGTTATACGAATTAGGCGCAATTGTTCGAGTAGAAATGGGTGTGCCGGCGGTAATGACATACATATTATGATGAACAAAGCTTTTTTTAACTTGCTCGATCAATGGATAATGAATATGTCCGGAGAGGACCAAGTTGACACCGGCATCGGCAAATACTTCAAGTATTTTATCAGCATCATTAATAATTTTATGACGCTCTGATCGAATAAGATTATGGTGCATAATCACGATGCGCATTGCAACAGATTGCTGGGCTTTAAAATAATCCTGAACCATTGCTAATTGTTTGTCCGTGACATATCCCCCCATGGGTTTATAAGGTGTGACTGAATTAATTCCTAATATAGCCACGTGTTCATCCGCATAATGACTGCATAAATCTGGGCATATCCATTGACGATATTTAGCAAACGGATAACAAAAACGCTCAATGATATTATAAAGCGAAATATCATGATTGCCTGGCACCGTCAGTATTACTTTATCATTAAAATTTGCCAGAAATTTTTTAGCGGCGCGATATTGTTCCGGTCTAGCACGTTGCGTTAAATCTCCGCTTACTACAATTATATCGGGATTTATCTGCTGGCAATCACGAATTAAACAATCGACTAGGCCTGGCTTTTCTGTGCCAAAATGTAAATCTGATAAATGTAGTAGTGTCTTTATCATGCGGCTATTACCAGCAATTTATTTTTATGATTAATAAAATGCAAGGGACTTTCCAGTTTTACCATTTCGCCGTCCACTACGATATTAATTTGTTTATTTGAGGAAGAAATATCCAGATCTTCAACTGAAAATTGCTCAACATACTTTGATTCTTTAAAGCTGGTAAATATAATTGAAAACATGCATAAAAATAATTGCAAGCGAGTATGACAATTTAAAATATTGACATACAATAATCCTGTCGCCAATAACGGTCGTTTACCAAAATCAAATAATTGACTGGTCGATTCATTATTACTGACGAATATTAAACACGTTTTATATACACGGACTTCATGATCTACTTTAATTTTAAATTCATAAATTGGCATGTGTTTAAACATCAAAAAAGCATTAAAAAGTGCTTTTAATAAACGACTTCTACCCAAAATGTTTTTATGTTTTTCTCGCATTCTCATGATGTAATAATAAAATCCCAACCAAGCATGGTTTGCAAATATCACTTTATTTACCTCTGCTAAATCAATTTCCTTGGTTTTTTTATTCTTGATCATACTAAAGAGTGCATCGATATCATTTGGATAATTTAGCGACTTAGCCAACACATTAAAGGTGCCTAGAGGCAATATCACCAGCGGTAATTGACTGCTTTGTAAAATCTGGGCGGCCGTGCGGACGGTTCCATCGCCTCCCCCCACTAAACAGGCATTATAAGCTTCGTGATTAAGCTGCTTGAGGGTTGCTTCCAACTTATCAGGCTCAGGTGTAAAAAGATCATATTGGATATCGTATTTTTCAGTTAAGTTAGTGTCTTCGAGCGTTGCTTTAAGCTCGGGAGTCAATCGGTGTGAATTAATAATGATGGCAATTTTCATATTTTGTCTATCGTAATAAAGACCGGAGCGGGTGAGCTGGTGTCCGGTCTTTATATCAAGAGATTAAGATTTCATTTTAGCTTGTAATTCTTTTGCATGTTCTAAATGTTGTGCGACAACTGCACGAGTATCCGTAATGAACTTTTTAATTTCTTCTGTCTTAGCAGTTTTCAGTAATTTGGTGTCAATCAATTTTAACGCCCCTTCATGACCTGTCACCATCATATCTACATAGGCTTTATCAAATGCTTCACCTTCCAAGCCGCCTAGCTTAATCAAAGCACGTGCGCCTTCGGTTTTCATATTTGCTTCAGCCGGACTTCTAAGTGGCAAGGCATGTAATTGATTCGCCATGGTCAGAATTTCCGTCAAGTTACTGCCGTGCTGATTAATCATCATTTGCGCAAAATCCGCCACACCAGAAGTGGGTTTTTTATTATTGGCCACTACGCTCAACATGATTTCCATTGTATCAATGGCTGCAATGGTTGCGAGGCTCGCAGTTTCTGCGGGGGTCGCTTTGATTGGGCGAGTCGAAGCTTCCTGTGCGAATACCGAATTTGTGCAGATTAGCAGGCTTAAAACTAGGGATAATGCTTTTGTCAGTTTCATAACTCTCTCCATAAGTAGTCTAAACATCCAAGATAATAGTATATCAGCATCGAACAGTTT
>CAYUYG010000033.1:0-6753 GCA_964449125.1 uncultured Coxiellaceae bacterium
AAGCGAAGACAAAACGTGAAGCGTCTGCGCAGCAAGTATTAAAAGAAGGCACCGGTGAGTTGATTCGCGGATTTATGGCTAAAGCCTTAACGCCTGCTGCTTCACCTGCTACACGTACTTATTTACAAACGATTGTTGATGCGCAATCAGCCACAGGCGTGGCCTCTGCTTTGCGCGGCATGAGTGAACGCGAAGATACGTCTGATGTATTGGCACAAACGACATTGCCTGTGTTAATTTTAACGGGCGATGCAGATACGCTTATTGCACCGCAGCAAAGCAAAAACATGCATGCGCTTGCAAAAAATAGTCAATTAGTCATTATTAATAACGCGGGACATTTATCCAGTTTGGAGCAATCTGCGCAGTGGAACCAAGCCGTCATAAATAAGTTTTCTCAAAAGAAATCGTAAAGGAGACAGGATGAACGCATTAAGGTGGTGTTTCGCATTATCATTATTTGTAACAACCGCGTTTGCAGAAGTGAGTGCGCCACCCAAAACAAGCGCATCTGTTAAACAAGTATTGACGGAAATTTATAATCAACATAAGCAGGATGTTGATGGAAAAAACGCCGATTATATTCCTGAACTTGCGAAAGTGAACCCCGCTTTGTTTGGTATAGTCATTGTGACCGTTGATGGTCAAGTGGAAGCCATCGGTGATGTGGATGTGCCATTTGCGATTGAATCTATCAGTAAACCTTTTGCGTACGCACTCGCTTTGCAAGATCAAGGTGAGGCAGCCGTCACTCAAAAAGTAGGATTGAATGCGACAGGCTTTCCATTTAATTCCGTGTTATCAATCGAAACGCATCCGGATCATTTGCAAAATCCCCTCGTTAACGCCGGCGCGATACAAATCACGAGTTTAATTGCGGGCAAAGACAGTGCCGCGAAATGGCAGCGCGTGCTGGATTTCAACAAACAATTAAGCGACGGAAAAGTTTACCTCGGTGAAAAAGTTTACCAATCCGAAACCGCGACCAATTTACATAATCAGGCCATTGCGAAATTGATGGCATCGTATGGTTTGATGTATGGTGATGTATCAGATGCGGTGGATCGCTATACCAAAGCGTGCTCCATTATGGTGACAGCCAAAGAATTGGCCTTGATGGGTGCGGTACTGGCGAATGGTGGTGTGCACCCAGTCACGCATGCGCGCTTAATCGAAGCGCGGTATGTGCGCGATGTGTTATCAGAGATGGTGACGAATGGATTGTATGAACAAAGCGGTACGTGGTGGTGGAAGGTTGGCATTCCAGCCAAAAGCGGTGTCGGTGGCGGGATGCTGGCTGTGGTTCCGCATAAGATGGCTATCGTTGTTTTTTCACCCCCACTCGATGCAGCCGGCAACAGCGTACGCGGACAAACCGTGATTAACGATTTATCCGCGCGTTTGAAGTTGCATGCATTGGGGTAATTATTTTTTAGGGGAAGCGGTATTAGCAAGCGCGTGCATTTTGTTGGTGATTGGTTTAGGTGTGTTATACACGAACAGACCCATCCAACAAGCTGGCCCTACAAAAGGAACAATGGATGCCACTAAGGCAAGCATGGTTAAACCCACGTTTACTGCAGTTGATCTTTTACTGAGGCTATCAGCAGTTTTTTATATTCACTAATGTTTTGTTGCGGACTCTTAAGAACGTTTAAAGTGTCTGTAAATAACGCATCACGCTCTCTAACTGGAAAATGACTTTTCTTAATTTCTTTACAAACAGCTAGCCCTTTTTCTTTGATAGATTCGGCTGTATTCTGGTCGTTTAAATAATTTAATAAAGCTTGCTCAGGTGTACTTTGTTTTTCTCCGACTGAGTTTATTTCTTCGGTAGGACCCTGCTGTTCTTCGGTAGGACCCGGTTTTTCAGCTGTTTCTATTTCTCCGGGAGGAATCTGCTCTTCTTCGGTAGGACCCGATTCTCCAGCTGATACTGCCTCAAGGACTCTGGCTTTGCCCTTTCCTGTTGTATCAGATGGGGTATTACTCGTGAAAATGGTAACATCTTTGATTCTGACTGGGGCTGAATGTGACCATTGCGGTTCAGCAATTCCTTCTTTAGCTTTTAGCTGTTCTTCAAAATCATAAAGCAGCGAGTTACATGCTTCTATAAAAGGGGACTTCACTAAATCATATCCCTTTCTTTTCGCTGCAAGAGTTGCAATAAAACGGACATAAGAAATAAGTAAGGCAATTTCATTAAATCTGTCTGAGCGATACGTATTATGAAAAACGGTCTCTAAAACCCTATACTTTGTTGGATCGTTATCTATTAAACGTTCTACAATGTTTGAACGAAGGGAATAAGGCGATCTTGGATTGAATAAATCGAATCGACATTGAGCAATAACCTCTTCTAGCCATCGTTTTAAATCAGCATGAGAGATTGTATTTTCTTCATGAAGTAAATTTTCACATCTTGAAATTAAGCTATCAAAGTAATTAGAGTCGGGGAATTTCCAAGGCAGAAAATACTTACTAGTGAGTATTCCGTCAAATAAACTAGCAGCATTGTCATCATTCAAATATTCCTCGAAGGATGAAGCATTAATTTTTTGTAATTGTGTTGTTCGGCCTTGCATATTTTCCTCGCCGCTCTCTTTGGAGCGATTGAATTATCTTAACGATAATTCTACGCCCATATAGTTAAGGCATACTTAACTTTTCATTAACGCAAGCTTAAAAACTTGCTTTTCAACAATATGTTATTTGACATTCTCCCCCCTCCCTTCTACTATATGCCCCCTGTCAAACCTGTTTTTGAGTATGTGCTATGAAAAGAACGTATCAACCTAGTAACTTAAAAAGACAACGTACCCACGGTTTCCGTGCTCGTATGGCAACTAAAAATGGCCGTGCAGTATTAAGCCGCCGTCGTGCTAAAGGCCGTAAAAGGTTAGCTGTATAGACGAATGTCTGGTTTCTCTCGCAAATATAGGCTATTGAATAAAAACGATTTTCAGTCTGTATTTGCGAAACCCCACAAATCTGCGCATAAGTTCATTATTGCTCTCTATCAAAAAAATCACCTGGATTATGCTAGGCTTGGCGTAATGCTCAGTAAGCGTTATTTGCCACGAGCTGTGGATCGAAATACTTTCCGGCGGATTGCTCGTGAAAGCTTTCGTAAGCAACATGATGAATTAAAAGGGCTTGATATCATTCTGCTAATCCGGTCAGAATGTACCCCCCTAGACCGAAAAGCGTTACGGATCGATATAGACCACTTATGGCAGAAACTATTAATAAGCTCGTATCGGCCTGGCTCATAGCCATTTTTAGGATTTATCGCTTTGCAATCAGTCCTTTATTGGGAAATTGTTGCCGATTTCAACCGTCATGCTCCACTTATGCCGTAGAAGCGGTTAAAATGCATGGCTGCTTGAAGGGTAGCTGGTTAACGGCGAAGCGTCTTTTTCGCTGTCATCCTTGGCACCCGGGCGGCGTTGATCCTGTTCCTTAAACTTATAGAAGTCGACTATGTTGGATACTATGCTAGATTATATTCGTGTTGCCCTATTTACCTTATTGATTATTTGCGGTTTTCTCTTGTATCAGGCTTGGGACAAAGACCATCCTAAACCTCTCAATGTCTTACCGACAGCGAGTATGCCGACTGATCGCTATATTCCTGCCTCACTCAATCAGCCTCAGGCTCAGACAGAGACCAATGTTGCTCCATCTGTTGTGAATAGCGCGCCGAATCTTGCGCCGCCTGCCCAAGGCCAAATCGTACATGTAAAAACCGATGTGCTGGATGTGAGTATTGATACACGCGGCGGTGATATTATCGAAGCGAATTTATTAAAGTACCCATTGGCGCTGCATTCTTCCACACCGTTTACTTTGTTCAATGATAATAAAGAGTCACGTTATATTGCGGAAAGTGGTCTAGTGAGCTCACAAGGCCCCGATACACCCCGTGAACAAGCGCTTTATACGGTTTCGCAAACGCAATACAACTTGGCAGATGGTGAAAAACAAGTCGCCGTTAACTTGAGTTGGCAAAAAGACGGTCTCAATGTTACCAAAACGTTTACCTTTACCCGTGACAGCTACGAAGTCAAAGTGGACTACCAAGTACATAACCAGTCCACGGCACCTTGGACGGGCAATCTTTATACCCAATTGATGCGTACGAACACACCGCCTCCAAGCAATGGCGGTATTGTGAATCTGGCGACGTATTTTGGCGCAGCCATTTCTACACCGGATACACGCTTTGAAAAAGTTACGTTTAAAGACATGGCCAATAAAGGTTTAAGCCAGACTGCGAAAGATGGTTGGGCTGCCATGATCCAGCATTATTTTATTGGTGCTTGGGTTCCACCCAAAGATGCTACCTCCACCTATTATTCCAAGGTAACGGATAGCGGGCTTTACACCATCGGCATGATTGGCAAACCGTTGACAGTTGCTCCTGGCCAACAAATAACGACGCAAGCGAAGCTTTATGCTGGTCCAGCTATTGCAGACAAGCTGGAACAAACCGCGCCAAGCCTGAACTTGACGATTGATTACGGTTGGTTCTGGTTTATCTCTGCACTCATTTTCTGGATGATGCAAAAAATTTACGATGTCGTGGGTAATTGGGGCTGGTCCATTGTCCTGGTCACGATCGTCATCAAATTATTGTTTTATCAATTGTCCGCAAAAAGTTATCGCTCCATGAGCGGGTTAAAACGTTTGCAGCCGAAAATTGAAGCATTAAAACAGCGTTATGCTGACGATAAACAAAAACTGACCCAGGCTACTATCGAATTGTACAAACAGGAAAAAGTGAATCCAATGAGTGGTTGTTTGCCCTTATTGATTCAGATTCCTGTATTTATCGCACTTTACTGGGTATTAGTGGAGAGTGTGCAATTACGTCAGGCCCCGTTTATTTTCTGGATAAGAGATTTATCACAACATGATCCTTACTATGTGTTGCCGATCCTCATGGGTATTTCCATGTTTATTCAGCAGCGTTTAAACCCGCCGCCGCCAGATCCAATGCAAGCAAAATTAATGATGGCTATGCCGGTTGTCTTTACTGTCTTGTTTGCCAACTTCCCGGCTGGTTTGATGTTGTACTGGTTTGTGAATAACACGCTGTCTTTCTTGCAACAATGGTACATCATGCGTTCCACTAACGCCGTCATTGCAAAAACGAAGACCGTAAAAGTTAAACGTTAATCAATAAAAATTGCTGGGCTTCACGGCCCAACCTACGTTAAAAAATCTTGTAGGTTGGGCTGAAGTACGAAGCCCACTCCACAATCTTATGAATACATCAGTTGATACCATCACAGCACAAGCAACCCCACCCGGACGCGGTGGTATTGCGATTGTGCGCGTGTCAGGCCCGTTAGTTCCCCGCATTTGTCAGGCGATTCTCGGTTGTCTTCCTGCGCCACGTAAGGCCTTGCACCAAGCCTTTTATGCAGAGAATGGCGATACACTAGACGAGGGTGTCGCGATTTATTTCCCTAATCCTCACTCTTTTACGGGAGAAGATGTGCTGGAATTACAAGGTCACGGTGGACCGGTGGTGGTGGATATGCTGCTTAAACGTGCGCTCGAATTGGGTGCGCGCATGGCACGACCAGGCGAATTTTCAGAACGTGCTTTTTTAAATGGCAAAATGGATTTAGCCCAGGCGGAGGCGGTGGCTGATTTAATTAATGCTTCCTCCAGCCAAGCTGCGCGTTCCGCGCTTCGTTCACTGCAAGGTGAGTTTTCAACTGTGATTCGTGCGGTGACAGAAAAATTAATTCAGCTGCGTGTGTATGTTGAAGCCGCCATTGATTTTACCGATGAAGAAATTGATTTTTTAAGCGACACGCATATTGCTGACAGTATCAGTAGGATTACAACAGAATTACGTGATATTACCCAAAAAGCGCAGCAAGGCAGTTTATTGCGTGAAGGTATTACGGCCGTCATCATTGGAGAACCCAATGTTGGCAAATCCAGTTTGCTTAATGCGCTAAGCGGCAAACAAACAGCCATTGTTACCGATATTCCGGGTACCACCCGTGATGTATTACGCGATTATATTTTAATTGACGGCATGCCTATGCATATTGTTGATACGGCCGGCTTGCGTGAAAGCCAGGATATTGTGGAACTGGAAGGTATACGCCGTGCACATCATGAGATGGAACAGGCAGATATTATTTTATATGTCGTGGATGCAAGCAAACACACCACCATTGCAGAGATGCATTTGCCCGCTGCTTTATCAACGCGCCCTGTTATCTTTATTCAAAATAAAATTGATTTAGTTCAGACTCAACCCGCGTTAACGAAACAGAAACAGCATACGGTTATTTCTTTGTCTGCCAAGTCGAGTGAAGGGATTGATCTTTTAAAAAGCCATATTCGTACCCAAGCAGGTTTACAAGAACAGACTGAAGGAATTTATTTGGCAAGGCGTCGGCATTTGGATGCATTGGCAAGAGCAGAACAACATGTCTCCGCGAGTTTTAAACAATTAGAAATGCAAGCCGGCGAATTGGCAGCCGAAGATTTACGTTTGGCGCAATTGGCTTTGTCTGAGATCACTGGCGAATTTACAGCGGATGATTTGCTCGGCCGCATTTTTTCCAGCTTCTGCATCGGAAAGTGATGAAAAGAATCTAAGATTCTTTTCATCATCCCGCACGTGTTGCGGGATCCATTCGATAATATCGTAGATTCTTTTCATCATTCCGCACGTGTTGCGGGATCCATTCGATAATATCGTAGATTCTTTTCATCATTCCG
>CAYUYG010000033.1:6853-10412 GCA_964449125.1 uncultured Coxiellaceae bacterium
CACGTGTTGCGGGACATACCGCTATCAATAAATCATGGCTGAATGGATCCCCGCTTTCGCGAGGATGATACGTTGGGTTCGTTTTGCTTGATTGCGAAGAGGACAGATGGAGTCGCAATGGCTGTGCTGGTCGTTAATAGTTGGGTAAACTCTAGGGCTGGCAGCGGTTTACTATATAAATAACCTTGTAGACGATCGCATTGCATGGTTTTTAATAATGTTGCCTGATCGTGATGATCTACACCTTCTGCAATGACGGTTAAACCTAAACTTTTTCCCAAGCTAGCGATGGATTCGACAATCGCAAAACTGATCTCATGCGCTACCATGTCTCTCACAAATGATTTATCAATTTTTATAATATCAAAGGGGAATTCCTTAAGATAAGTCAGGGACGAATATTTAGTGCCAAAATCATCAAGCGACAATTTTATTCCCAGTTGTTTGAGTGCTTTTAACAATTCTCCCGTTTGAATCGTGTTTTGCATGACCATACTTTCCGTCACTTCTAATTTAATGCATTCCGGGGCGATGCCGAGGTTTTGCGTCATGGCATTCAATCCATCTAAAAAGTTAGATGTCTTCAGTTGCACGGGCGACAGATTTATCGCAATGCCAAGCTGAGCATGACCCATTGCATGCCAGATTTTAAGTTGTCGACAAGCGGCCTGCAGTATCCAATCGCCGAGGGGTACAATAAAGCCAGTATTCTCACACAAAGGAATAAATAAATCGGGGCTTAATAAACCATATGAAGGATGCTGCCAGCGCAATAATGCTTCTACCTCAACGATTTGCCCAGATTGTGCTTGAATGATAGGTTGAAAGTGTAAAACAAATTCCTGTTTAGCCAGTGCTTGGGCTAACGCCTTATTAAATAAGTCGCGATCTTGCTGCAAACGTACAAACGAACTGGGTAATTTGGCAAGTAAGCTCGTGTTATTGTGAATTAACCTTACTTGGTCAGCATATAGTAATTCTTCTAAACGCTTTTCAGCGAACGCAATTTTTTTCAAACGCCGCATCGCTCTGTTGGTCCCCAACCATCCAATGATTAATACAACCAACGAAGAGCTGATCATGATTAACAGATGATGCGAAGTTGAAATTTTTGTTTCTAAATGATGTTGTGCTTCAATTTGCGTACCTTCATCGCTATATCGAAAATCGGTGCGGACTATATGACGCATTTCATGCAAAGACTGAATTTCATCAAATGCAGTGGCAAAGAGCGTTGTTATCACAATGAGCAAGGCTAGACTTAGTATTGCAATAGGCGAGCGGGGGAAGTTTTTAATCGTATCCATACCGCATTGCTCCGATTAGTAGATAGCAACTTAGGGTAGCGAAAATAGACCTGTGGCACAAGGAGCTTAAAAAGGCAGGATGATGTTATTTTCGAGAATAAGCTTTGCACATTCACTTGCATCAAGTGGTTCAAAAAAGTAAAAACCCTGAATTTCATCACATTCGTGTTCGTATAAAAATTTAAGTTGCTCGATATTTTCCACCCCTTCCGCGATAATTTTAATTTTTAATTTGGTTGCTAAGGCAATAATCGCTGCAGTGATGGCGGCATCATCAGCATGATGCGGAATATCTTTAATAAATGATTGGTCAATTTTAATTTTATCAACTGGCAAACGTTTTAAATAATTTAAACTGGAATAGCCAGTGCCAAAATCATCAATCATTACCTTGATGCCCATGGCTTTTAATTTTTTAAGCACGACAATGGTATGTGTAGCATCTTCCATAATTGTACTTTCGGTGATTTCCAAGGCAAGATTTTTAGGATCACACTGCGTTTCATATATGATTTTTTTCAGCACATCCAGAAAATTTTCTTGCTTAAATTGTCGCGCTGAAAGATTTACAGCTATATGAAAAGCATGGGCGCGAAGTGATTTCCATTCATTAGCTTGTAGGCACGCTTTGCGTAAAACCCATTCGCCAATTTGTATAATGGCGCCCGTTTCTTCAGCTAGAGAAATAAAATCGCTAGGTGCAATGCGTGAGGATTTGGTTGTATTCCATCGTAACAATGCTTCAAATCCTGAGATGCTGCCTTTTTGTTTTAAGCTAATGATAGGCTGATAAACAAGAGAAAATTCATCTTTTTCAAGTGCGCGGCGAATTTGGCTTTCCATCTGTAAACGGGAGACCACTTTTCTATTGGTTTCTTCAGTAAAGAATTGAAAATTATTTCTTCCAAATTCTTTAGCATGATACATTGCGATATCGGCATTGCGAATTAATATTTCTGCGTCTTCTCCATCTTTCGGATAAAAGCATATTCCGATGCTGATTGTAATATTAATTATATTTCCATCGATGGCAAATGGATCACGCAACGCTTTTAATATGTCAGTTGCAATGTGAATAGAGTCTGACTCTTCTTTTAATGAATTTAAAATGATAATAAATTCATCTCCGCCTTCACGTGAAGCTGTTCCTATATCACCGATACATTTAACTAGCCGGTTAGCGACGGCAACTAATAATTTGTCACCAATCGTATGTCCCAGTGTATCGTTAATTAATTTGAACCGATCTAAATCTAAAAACAATATGGCTAAAGGATTGCGGACACGGCGGGAATACGCGATAGCTTGAGAAATACGATCCAATGTTAAGGCACGATTTGGTAAACCGGTAAGGGTGTCGATATTGGCTTGGCGTATGAGTTTTGCTTCCAGTAATTTATGGGTGGTGACATCCCCAAATGTCCATACCCGGCCCACTATTTTTTTGCCTATACGTTGTGGATGTGAATAACATTCAAATGTGCGATTGTCTCTAAACTGCAATTCATCATAACTTTCATCTTCAATTGCAGTTTCTAACAATATAATTTTTTCACGAAATGGAAACGCGTTATCAAGTTGACTTAGTAAATAATCAAATAAAATATGATTATCTTTTTTCTCTATAACAGTTAATGGGATTTTTAAGGAATTAATAAAGTTAGCATTATAGTTTTCAATTTTATTGTTGTTGGCTACCACTAGAACACCGTCCGATGTTGATTCGAGTGTGGCCTTCACTAAGGATAAAGATTTTTCCAATTTTTGCGTGCCTTTTTCCAATTCATTTTTAGCAGTCGACAAATTATCAATTAATCCGGTATTTTCAAATTGCAAATATAATGATTTTTTAACAAGCTGATTTAAAAAAAATGAGGTGCCAAGCATGATGGCAATATAAACATAAGCGAGTAATCCGAGTATGACAAATAGCTTATCTTGCAACATTAACCAAACTGAAAATGGCGCGAAGGAAATAATCAAAAATAAAACATAAATATAACGTTTGTAAGAATAAATAGGATTGGCTGCTGAGATAATACCAAACAACAGCAGGGCGACGAATGTTAAATGTGTGATGTCATTTTTTTGTATGGTGTCGACGATTAATAATGAGCCGCTGAAACCCCAACTTATTCCAGAAATTACTGCGCCGATCATAAACCAACGTTCCCACATTTTCGTTTGTTCGTAAGCAAGATCTTGATGTAGTGTATTTTTTTCAAAACAGTAAATGAGTATGTGACGTGCCA